>JAGUUF010000285.1 GCA_020063545.1 Cytophagales bacterium | reverse complement strand
CTCACCGCCAACGGGCACACCGCGGGCAATAACGCTGACTTTAACCGGAAGATCTTTAACCCGCCTGTGAATGTAAAATGCCGTGGTGTCGCCTTCCAGTGTCGGGCTTAATGCCAGGATGACTTCTCTTATTTCGGATTGCCCGTGGTTGAGCCTGTTGATAAGCGATTCGATTTTTAATTCACCCGGCCCGATACCATTAATCGGTGATATAACCCCGCCCAGCACATGGTAAAGGCCGTTAAACTGCGAAGTATTTTCAATAGCTAGTACATCGTTGGCGTCTTCCACCACGCACAACATGGATCGGTCGCGTTTTGCACCGGCACAGATGGAGCACACTTCGGCATCGGAAATATTGTGACAATGCCTGCAAAACCGGATGTTGGACCGTAGCTTATTCAAGGCTTCGGTTAATGAAAAGGTGCTTTCCTCCTTCTCTTTCACCAGGTGCAACACCAGGCGCAGCGCGGTTTTCTTTCCGATACCCGGAAGGCGCGAAACCTGGTTTACGGCTTCTTCAATAAGTTTGGAGGAGTAATCCACTGTTTTGTTAAATTATTCGCGCATCAATTCCTGCTTCACAAATAGCATCCCGCATTGGTTTAAGCTCAGCCAGGGTTCCGTGTTTTACCGTGCACTTTCCTTTATGGTGGATAATCCAGGTGCACTGTTCGGCTTGCTCTACGGTGTGCCTGCACACGCGGATGAGTATATCAATAACATGATCAAACGTATTGAAGTCGTCATTGAACACCACCAGGTCAAGCAACTCGGTGGTTTCAACCGTTTCCAGCACCTCTACGCGTTCCTGTTCACGTGTTGTTGTACCAAGTCGTATCATAACCCCCAAAATTAGAAATAGTTAAGGCAATTCCCTAAATGGAGCATTTTACGCTGAAATTTGCAATTCAACTGAATTCCCTATTCTTTGCACCATGTCACCGGCTTTTATTATCACCGTCATCAGCATTTATTTCCTGGTGCTCATTCTGATTTCCTATTTCACATCAAAGGGCGCAACCACCGACACGTTTTTTACCGCTAACCGGCAATCGCCCTGGTACCTGGTGGCATTTGGAATGATCGGGGCCTCGCTGTCGGGGGTAACCTTTATTTCCGTGCCGGGCAACGTGGGTAAAATCGGGTTCGGGTACTTCCAGGTGGTGCTCGGCTATGTGCTCGGCTATTGGGCGATAATCGGAGTGCTGATGCCACTGTATTACCGGCTTAATGTTGTTTCCATCTACACATACCTTGAACAACGGTTCAGTTTCTGGTCGTACAAAACCGGGGCTTTTTTCTTTCTTGTTTCACGAACGATTGGCTCTTCGCTTCGCCTGTACCTGGCGGCCACGGTGCTTCAACTCTTTCTGTTCGATGCCTGGAACATCCCGTTTTTTGTTACCGTAGCCACCACCATTGTGCTGATATGGATTTACACCTTTCGCGGAGGTATTAAAACCATTGTGTGGACGGACACGTTTCAAACGTTCTTTCTTGTATCGGCCGTAGCTATTGCCGTATGGCAGATTGCCACACGTTTGGATCTCTCCTTTGGCGAAATGGTGCAAACCATCCGCGAAAGCAAGTATGCCAGCATGTTTTACTTTGATGATGTTAAATCACCACTCTATTTCTGGAAACAATTTCTTGGCGGAGCCTTCATTGCACTGACCATGACCGGCATGGACCAGGAAATTATGCAAAAAAACCTAACTTGCCGCACGTTAAAGGATGCCCAGAAAAACATGTTCTGGCTCAGCAATATTATTGTAGTAGTTAACCTGATGTTCTTAACACTGGGAGCCTTGCTGTACATGTACAGCACAAAAAACAACCTGGCCATTCCTGCCGTATCCGATGAACTCTTCCCCCGCCTGGCACTGAACGAATTCGGGATGCTGGTTGGAATTTTCTTTATTCTTGGCATTACGGCTTCTTCCTATGCCAGCGCGGACTCGGCCCTGGCCGGTTTAACCACTTCGTTTTGTATTGACTTCCTGAATTTCAAAAACAAAAGCGAACCGGTAAAGCAGCGCCAGAAGTTTTACGTGCACATCGGCTTTTCAGTGCTGTTCCTGCTAATCATTCTGATTTTTAAAGAAGTGAATAACCGGGCCGTAATTGATGCCGTGCTGGGAATTGCCGGTTACACATACGGACCTTTGCTGGGTCTTTTCACGTTTGGATTATTTACCACATACCGTGTGCGCGATAAACTGGTGCCGGTTGTCTGCGTGTTGTCGCCTCTATTGTCGTACATCCTCAGCGTAAACGCCCCCGCATGGTTCAACGGGTATGTTATCAGCATTGAAATACTCATCATTAACGGCCTGATTACGTTTGCCGGACTTTGGCTGATCGCCTATAAAAAAGGAAAAGGCCATTCCGAAATTTCGGAACGACCTTAACCCGATTAAAACCAACCCCACGTTGGTGTTGCTGGTATTCCGCCAGGCGGAATTATTTCTTCACATAATGAAACTCCTGCTTTTCATTGCCTTTTGTTATGCGTATGGTGTATTCACCAAACTTCACATCGCAGAAGTCAATGATCATTTTTCTACGGTGTAATCGCTGGGCTGTTACCAGGTCGCCATTCATCGAGAACACTTCCACTTTGGCACCGATTAATTTTCGTTCGGCTTTAAAAACAAACAGATTCTTGTATTTGGTGTTAACGACATCCACTACCTCCTCGTGCCTGCTTGGTATTACAGCCGCTGACAGGGACATAACCGTGGCCAGAAGGAGGCTAAGGGCCAGCAGCAGAATGATCTTTTTCATAGGTTTTACACTTCAGTTTCGGCTACCTATGCCAATCCTTATGCCGTGTAAGAAACAGGCCTGTTTTTGCAAAATTTCAGGCTTTGGCCGGTTGAAAATTCCAGAATTGGGAGGGTGAATTCCGGATTTGAGCAGGTTTCAGGGGAGTTCTCGCGATGGATCCCAGAAAATGTCGGTAAACCGCTGGATTTTGTCGCTGACTACTTTAATGCCCTCTTTCTCCAGCAATTGCTGCATCATGTAAGGTGTTTTAAAATGGTGCTTACCCGTAAGCAGGCCATTGCGGTTTACAACCCGGTGGGCGGGTACTCCTTTAGGGGCGCCATTCATGGCCCAGCCCACCATGCGCGAACTCATTTTGGTGCCCAGGTAGCTTGCAATAGCACCATAACTTGTTACGCGGCCTTTCGGTATAAGCCTGGCCACTGCATATACATCCTCAAAGAAATTTGGTTTGTGTGGGGCCTTTTTCTTACCTGCCATACCGATAGCGCGATTGTCTTGCTAAATTTGCGGCCACTTTTATGGTAAACCAACCGTGAGGGGAATTTTTTATACGGCTTTTTTTATGATGGCCAATGTAGTGTTGGCACAAAACGGGCACGACCTGGTATTTCCGGATTCGACCGGATGGAACACGCGTAACGAAAGCGAACTGATTACCTTTAAGATACAGGCTTTACCCCAGGCAGGCCTGCAAAGCATTTCACTATCGGGGCACGAAAACCTGGGTATCCAGGTTGACTCCATCGGCAATTTCACTTGGACACCTGCATACAGCCTGGTTGACCGGATTGAACAAACCCGGGAGTTTTCATTTGCGGTTACCGGGCTGTGGAAGGATGGCACCCGTATCCGGAAAACATTAACATTTACAATTCGTCATATAAATCGTCCACCGATACTTGAGGAGTTGCCAGTTTTCTATGTTAAACAGGCTACCCGAAACAGTTACCAGATACCCGCAGAGTATGTTACCGACCCCGATGGCGACCCCGTGGTTTTCAAATCGATTTCATCCACCATGCCGGAAGGTGCCGTCCTCACTTCGCAGGGACTGGTCACCTGGACCCCCTCGCGCAACCAGTTTAACTCACTCAGGAATACTCCGGTTACAATTGAATTTATCGTACAGGATCAACCCTCAAAAGCCGAAACCCGCGGCAAGTTGCGTATTGCCCAAACTCAGTTGGATTTACCGCCCGAAATTTTAATTGTACCGGGGGATTCGGTGTTTACCATTAAAGAAGATGCCACCATAAGCCTGAAACTTTATGTCTCCGACCCGAACGGAGATGATGATGTGCGAAGTGTTGGCCTTATTCCATCCGACCTGCGAATCCCTACGTCAGCACTGAAGGAGAACACACAGTTGCAATACGAATTTATCTGGACTCCCGGGTATGACTTTGTTGACGATGCCCAGAAAAGTCTGAAGATTGAGTTGGTGTTCTTCGCCCTTGACAAATCAGGCAACCGCACTCAGAAAAAGGTAACCATGGTTGTGTTGGATGCCGAAAACCTGATTATGAAAGATGCCCTTCAATACCAAAAATACCGGAACAGCCTGTTAAGTGCGCTGGAGTTGATAAACCTGCTTGATGAAAACCAGAAAAAACTAAATATTGATTACCGGAAGGCAAAAAAGGGAAAGAAAAAGCGTTCAGTTGTAAATGCCTCATTGGGAGCGGTTACGGGCTTTTCACCGGTTATGTTCGAAACCGATCAGGCTAAAGTGGTTTCGGCCGTTGGCGGCACAACGGTACTTACCATGAACACGCTGGAAGCTACCGAGGTAATCGGTAAATCGAAAGAAGACATTATGGACAAAATCAAAATCAATGTGGATATCCGAAACAAAGCACAATCGGCCGGTGACGAGTTCGCACGAAAGTATGTTCAGAAATCAGCCCGCAGGTCGGTTGATTTTGAAAAGGATATCGATAAGTTGCGAACCATCCTGAACGACCAGCGCATTGTATTGCTCGAACTGGATGCGTATAAAAAGCAGCAGCGTGAATACACCAACAAAGATCTCAAGAAAGCGTTTGCAGATTTTTCGGAAGAGAATTAGGGAGGCTTGGCAGTACCGTATTAATCGTATAGATTTGCAGGCCGAAATTTAAACGGCCGGTTGATGTAGAGAAATTGGGGGCGGTTGTTGGTAAAGCCATCCATTTGGGAATTGCACCGGTCTTGCCCCGAAGGGATGCCTTCGGCAAAAACCGGCAGCATTAATGGTCGTTGTGCTTTGATTAACTTTTTGGTTAGTGAGGGAAAAAATTAATACAGAGGAGTGGCAGAGCGGTTGATTGCACCGGTCTTGAAAACCGGCAGCCCTTCACGGGGCTCGGGGGTTCGAATCCCTCCTCCTCTGCGAATCAAAATTCAAACAAAATCAAAACCTCGAAATCCTCACGATTTCGAGGTTTTTTTTTTTGGAGCAAACCAAAATCAACCTAAAAATCACAATCCCTTGGTAACCGATCCGTAACCAAGACTCCAGTCGGGAATCTGGTTACGAAATCGAGTTAACGTGCTGATAATCAACATTATCATTAAATGGACATCTTGATTACGGCACCCTGAATTGGATACTTTAACCAATTAAACTAAGGGATATGACACAGACAATTTCAGTAGCGTTTTTCGCTCGCAAAGACAGGGCAACCAATGATGGATTGAAACCTGTATTCATGAGAATTTCGCTCATGAATAAACGACTCACGTTAGCAACCAAAATCTTCGTGAGACCAAATGAGTGGTCTGACCAAAATGGAAAGCTGAAAACTAATTCGGAAGAAGCGAGACGAGTTAATAAGATGCTTGATGCATTCAAGATGAGAGCGTTCGATTATCAACGTGAGTTGATGAATGAAGGAAAAGGCGTGACGCTTGAGAACATGAAAGTGAAATGGTATGGTCTTTCGCTCGAACGTCAACGAATGTTGATGGAAGTTTTTAAGCAACATAACGAGCAAATGAAAGCTCTCGTCAATCGTGAATTCTCACCCCTTACTTTGGAGCGCTATGAGACTTCATTTCGCCACACTCAGGAATTCATGAAGTGGAAATACAAAATTGAGGACATTGACGTAAAGAAACTAAATTACGAATTCATTGCCGATTATGAGTTCTGGCTAAAGTCTCAGCGAAAATGTGATCATAACACAACTGTCAAGTATTTATCAAATTTTAAGAAGATTGTTCACATCTGCATCAAGAACGGATGGCTCGACCGCGATCCGTTTGTAGGATTCAAAATGACAAAGCGGGAGGTAGAGCGTCCTTTCCTAGTGGAAGAAGAACTGAACAGGATAATTAACAAGAAATTCCTGGCACCTCGCATGAACCAGGTGAAGGACATTTTCATTTTCTGCTGTTATACGGGCTTAGCTTATGCCGATGTTGAGAAACTTACCAGGGAAGAAATAACCACCGGCATTGATGGTGAGAAATGGATTTGGACAAGCCGTCAGAAAACCGATACTGCAACAAGGATCCCTCTGCTTCCCCAGGCACTTGAGATTCTCGACCGCTATAAAGATGACCCTCAGTGTGTGAACAAAGGAAGGTTATTGCCGGTACTTAGCAATCAAAAGATGAATACCTACCTGAAGGAGATTGCTGACGCTTGTGACATCACAAAGAAAATGACCTTCCATACGGCTCGGCATACTTTCGCAACAACCGTTACGCTATCCAATGGCGTACCGATCGAAACGGTGAGCAAAATGCTTGGACACCGGAATCTGAAGACAACACAGCATTATGCCAAGATATTGGACTTGAAGGTGAGTGAGGATATGAAGAAGCTCCGGAATAAGTTTAGGCCAAACTCAGGGTTGTCTTCATCCGCACAATAATTTAATCTTTCAATCAATTCTTAAATATTACTAATATGAACAAAATCGTCTCCTATCTCGAAAGTAAAGAAGTGGTCTTTCACGGAGCACTTATACTAATCATACTTTATGTGCCACATGCAGGGCACCTTTTCAAGCAGCTTGAACACCTTGACATGACCTTTTTTGGATTCTCGATCCTAAACTGGATGTATGGAATAGCCCTTGCTGGTGTGATTGAGTTCATCATTCTGGTCTTTATTATCAATGGATACAGGACAACTGGAAAATTCTACGCTGTTGTAAGTTTTTTTCTTAACGCTTTTTATTATGATCATTGGTTTCTTGCAGTCCAGGAACCAACGATCACGAATATAAAGCTGACCACCATTAGCTTTCTGATTTGCTTTAGTCACTCGCTGGCTGTATGGCAATTAAGCGAGCTTTTCTACAAACGGTTAAAAGCAGATAAGGATAAGGAAATAGAATACTGGTGCCCTGAATGTGAGGCAGGGCCCTTTCCAAATAAAAGGTCGTTGGATGGACATATTTCCAAAGCGCATAAGTATTACAGAAAGGAAGCAGAGAGTTCAAAATCTTTGAACGGGCAATTAAATAGCATTGCAAGATAGAATAGTTGGAAGAAGTATGCACTGAATAATTGCAAGCAGTTTAAACGAGGTACAATCTAAAGGTTGTCCTCGTTTTTTTTTATATATTTTTATAGGCCACAGATATACTTCATTCATGAAAACACTAAATATCCTCTTAGGTGCTGGCTTTTCATTTAATGCGGGGTTGCCAATGGCATCTAACATTGCAAAAAAGTTCAATCAGGATTTCACTGATAAATTAGTTCGGCTTGAATCTCAATGGTTTTGGGCCGATGGTAAGGGTGAAATATTTATTCACAACGGCTCACTCGATTCAGATGTACCGACAATGCCCTTCATTATGAATGAAATTGTTTCTGAATATAATAAGCTGAACAGCGAACTTAATAATTACGAATACTTTTATGCATTCATTTTACAACAACCTGACGAATTTTTTAAGCCTTTAGTAGAACAAGCTAAAAAGAAGTTTTTTGAAAAATTCCCAGACATGCCTACTGATGCAATTTACACTGATAATTTCAATTCCTTTGGAAAATGGAAGGTAGTTGACTTGATAAATTACCTGATAGCTGACTTGCTTCAATCTAGTAAAACTGACGGAGAATTGGTTGCAGCGTATCAACAATTCATCGACTTGCTGAAAAGATATGATTGTGTAAATATTCATACCGCTAATCATGACCTTGTTCTTGAAAGAATATTCATTAAGACTGAATGGCGTTCAGAGATGGCTTTTCAAAGGAGAACACTGAATTAATTCATTTTGATACGAAAAAGCCTATTGCTACATTTCAGGATAACTTCGCAAGCGAAGGAATTAACCTCATTAAGATACATGGAACCATCGATATGATTAGGTATGTCAAGAACGATTTAGTAGAAGGTGTTCCCACATATTCAGGATACCTCTATTTTAAACCTAAGACAAGAGATGAAATGCATTATCCGGCTCGGATAGATATTAAAACTGATAAAATTGTTCAAATGCCTCCTAATACCATTTTACCTAGGTTTATTACTGGCATTGATAAATCAAAGAGGTTAATGAGTGATGATATGTATTCCGCATTAATGAGCAGGATGGTTGAGAACTTTGGTTCAGCAGAAGAAGTCTTAATCATTGGTTACTCGTACTCAGATGATCACATAAATAATGTTTTAAAGAAGATCCCTAAATCTGCAAGAATAAAAAATATTAATCCCTCAGTACCTTTTCCAATTGAAGGATTCTACGATGTCATAAATTTTAACACGATGGAAGTTAAAGGTGCCCTTGACTAAAAAAGTCAAAGGCATTGGTGGGCTTATTTACTTCACCGTCAACCTTTTCTTTTTTTCACATTAAAGAGTACAGGCCCCAAGTTCTCACTAATCTTCTCCAACGACCTTCCTGCCACATATCCACCTACACCCAAATCCATCAGCATCCAGATGTGCTCATCAAGGGTTGTTATAGGCAGATTGAAATACGGCACCAAAACATAGTTGTTGAAAACGATGAACATGCAGATGCACATGAGCACAGGACGCCAGTTGCGTTGCAGCCAGCTTTCGCCTTTGGCCTCTGTCTCAATGATCCGTGACCTGCTCTCCAGTAACTTATTTTCATAATTCAGGTATGCACCTTCAATCTCAATGAGCAATTGCTTGTACCTCAATTGCATCTCAAGCTTTTCGTCCGATTTGTCAATTTTGTCAATCGTGTTGCCGATTGATTCGATTGTTGCTCTGGCACCAGTGCCAAGAATTTTTGAAAGAAAACCCCCAACTCCGGGAGTCTTGCCAACTTCACCTGCCTCCATGTTTGAACTGTGTTTAGTATTTCGATTAAATTTTATTCAATAGTGCTGATTGTCCGTTGTCACCATATCGCCATTAATCGGATAGGGTTTTAACTTTGGTTTATCCATTGGCTCCTGCCACTGGATTCCAAATTGCCTGAAGAAATCCAGTGATGCTTTAGGAGCGTAGCGGTTCTTCGAGATAGTGACAACTCCTTTGTGTACTTCACCGGCTATCTCTGCGATGTGTTCCCAATCTTTTCCTCCCCGGAAGTCTCCTGCTTTGGTGTGCTGAAGGATGAAGATGAATGCTGTATCGGGATGTTCTTTTCTTATCTCTTTATATTCATTGATCTTTAGTCCTAAGTCATTTACCGAATCGAGAATCACAAACTGATATTGCGATAAATCCGGGTCTTGCAGGTTTTCTGCAAAGTGTAACCGCTGTGGTAACGGATTGAGAAACTCGTTCACCTTTTTAGTCATTGTAGGTGAAGCAAACTCCTCCGATGACACATAAAGCACATCACCAAAGTTGTCAGCTAGGAATTGCGCAAACTTCAGTAAGAAGATTGTCTTTCCGTTATGCGGCTCCCCATGCAGCATCAGGGTAAAGTTTCGGGCAGGATTGCCGAACAATGAATACCAGAACGAAAAGAAGTTGAGCAAGTCAAGCTTCCGGTTTGCCATTTCCTCTGCCGTTAATACTCCGTTTAATCCCTGATTGTGCGAACAAGCTCCCCGTCTGGCATCGGAATACGTGCGCTTCTTACATTGCCTTAACTTCTTTCCACCTGTATCGTAAATCTTTCCAACTTCATCTTTACATCCGCATGCTTTTACAATCCCCTCAAGTCCGTTAAGCTCGGCCTTGCTGATCGCAATTTTGCTGCTTGTCCTCTGTTTGATGGCCTTGTAAATCGCTTTCAGCTTGTCTGCATACGGATCATCCTTTGTGATTTTCTTTTTATCTGCCAGGTTTTCCAGGTATTTCAGAAAGCTGTTTATTTTCTTTTCATCGTCTTTACCCTGCAATCCGATAAATCGCTTGATGACTGCTATGGAGGGATACACTTTCTCTCCACCTGCAATAGCAACAAGACGGTTCAAATCCTTCTCATTGATAGCAAAGGATTCTTCTCCCTTCATTTTATTATAAGCCTGGACGAGCTTGCTTTGTATCATTTCAATCTCATCGGCTAATGGTGAAGTCTTACGGATAAGCTTCTGAACAATCGACCGCTGAAGGGCCTTGATGAAAGCAAGAACCGCGTTAGGTGTTTTCACTTTGTTGTGAAGACCGATATACCTCTTGATAAATTTTATCTCCTCACGAAGGTGCTCCACAAGCTTTACATTTTGCTGCGGTGCTTCTTTCTGTTTCCTGGGTGTTGAGGATTTTACTTTTGAGGCTTTTGGTTTAGCAGGTTTTTGTTTCGTTGTCGCCTTATCCTTTGGTTCAACATTGACTACCTTTGTACTGGTAGAAGAAACATACTCGTTCACCTTCTGAAAATACAGGTCAATCACCTTGCGAATGCTTTCACTGTTCTGATAGTTCGACCAGCTTGTTCCGTTGTTCGTACTCTTTACAACCAGGTCATGTCCTTTCTTGAGCGTCTCCGGCAATGTCTCCACACCGATACGCTCTACTTCATTGAAATAATTATTAGCCGTTATCATTACGCTGCAAAGTTTAATAGTTCTAATTCGAGTTCGAGTGCCATCGCTTCAAGCTCCAGTTCGTCAAGTTGTGGTTGAGCCGGTGGCTTGGATAGTACAACCATCTTAGGTTTAGGTCGGGCTTCCCTTTTAGG
>JAGUUF010000243.1 GCA_020063545.1 Cytophagales bacterium | reverse complement strand
GGTGCGGGGCATACTAACGCGCCTACACACAGTAAAAAAGAAACCGTACACTCGCACCGTGCAGTTCCTGAATTTCAAGTGCAACTTCGTGGTGTGTTTACGGCCAGCCTCCAATTGAAAGATGCTCTTATATCTTCCGATGCTGCGAAGGCTACACTATCTGCTTCTGAAATTAAAAGCGCATTGTCTAAAGTAGATTTGGCTCTATTGAAAGACGAAGCCCTCATGGACTGGATGGGTTCCCTGAAGATACTCAATGAGAATCTTGAGCGGATCGGAAGTTCCACTGATCTGACAATACAGCGCCAGGCATTTTCTTCTTTTAGTAATGCACTATACAAGAGTTTGAAAGAATTTGGTGCCGGGGGCATCATGGTTTACTACGTGCAATGCCCGATGGCAAACAATAGTGCAGGAGCGTATTGGCTTAGCGATACCAAAGAAATTCGTAACCCCTATTTTGGAAACGAAATGCTTTCGTGCGGAAAAGTGAAAGAAACAATTCAATAGTACAAGTTCCAGCATCAAACAACCAAATCTAAATCTTATGAAAACGTTAAGCATAATCATTTTTCTTGCTACGATCACCTTTTCAGTTCAAGGACAGAAACCAAATGCTGACGATGTAACCACCGTTATCACAACGCTGGAGGCATACAAGAAAGCCATTGAAAAACTTGATACAATCGGGACAGGAAAACTCTTTGTATCGAATTCAATCGTAATTGAATCGGGCAAAATAGAAGGCAGGTACCAGGATTACCTTGCTCATCACCTGGGACCAGAACTTGGTGATTTTAAGTCTTTCGCCTTCAGCGACTATAAGGCGGATGTAACGGTCGATTTGCCATACGCTTTCGCCACCGAAACGTATAAGTACACTATTGTTCTGAAAAAAGACAACTCCGTGATTGAGCGTAAAGGTGTTGCAACTACTATCCTTAAAAAGGAAAATGGCACATGGAAAATATGGCAAACACATACTTCAGCGCGCAGACCATGAGATTGATGATGATTCTTTTGTTCTGCTTTACTGGACTCAAGACCACGGCACAAGAACAAGCCAGGGACATCGTGGGCCAATGGCTTACCGAGAAAGGTGAAGCTAAAGTTTCCATTTATATAGAGAGTGGATTGTACGTTGGAAAAATTATCTGGGTGAAAGATGATAAGGAAAATGCCAAGTTGAATACTCTTGTATTATCTGGTTTTAAATATGACTCCGAAACCCGCGAATGGAATGACGGTACAGTTTATGATCCAAGGCATGGCCACAAGGCTGATGGATATCTTGCATTAAAGGACTCCAAAACTCTCAAAGTTGTCGGTTACAAGGCGTTCCGTTGGATCAGCGATACTGAATTATGGACACGGATCGAACCGAACCCATAAAGCAACAAAAAAACCACAAGTCGTATGGAATCATTACCTGACATCATTAAATCTTACAAGCACGATCCAGCTTCGGTTTATAACACGTGGTTTATCGGCAACGAAGAGAGATTGAAAGCATTCCGGGCTATCAAACGAGGTGTGCTTCAAGTCATCGAAGATATTAAAAACGAAAAATTTGGAAATGATTTTAAGGGATCATCCCTCGAATTTGTCCTCAATGCCATCACCGAGCAAAAACAGGTATTTGAAGGGGCAGCACATCCATTTTATTGGAAACCTAAAATGCGGATCCCGGATATTTACGAAAACCAAAACAACAAACGCGCATTTGGCCAGTTCCTTGAAAACTGCTACAGTGCCACGAAAGAGGAACAAATTATTCGCGAAATTATTAAACTTGATGCGCTTAAAATTAAAGGTCTGGGGCCTGCCGTTGCCAGCATTTTATACTTTCTACACCCCACGCTTATGCCTCCATTTAACACAGCAATTGTAAATGGCTTCAATTATTTATTTCGGGATAATAAAAAGTTGGGTAGTTGGACAGAGTACTTAAAAATGCGCGATGTGATTCTCAGATCAAATGAGGAGAACAAAAGTCAGCTTTCAAATGACCTGGGAGCAATTGCAGGACTACTGTATGAAGTCGGTATGCGTAATATTATTATCGAAGGACAGGTAATATCGGAAGACGAGAAAACCAAACTTTTGAAGCAGTATGACAAGCGTCACAAAGAGGTGCTAGATGAGAAGCATGAAGAAGACCTTCATACCGAAATGCAATTCCATCTCCTGAAGGTGGGCAAAGCACTGGGGTACGATCCCATTACAGCCAGCAACGACCGAAGTAAATGTTATGGGGAGATTAACTTTTCATTCATCAGCCTTGGTCAGTTTCCCACGCTGAGCATTGATAAAGAAACGCTAAGCACGATACAATTGATCGATGTGATCTGGTTTGAAAGGGGCACCAATAAAGTAGTGTGCGCATTCGAAGTTGAAAAAAGTACCTCTATCTACTCGGGTATTCTTCGATTAAGCGATCTGGCCTTTTCGTTGCCGGATCACAGTTCATCCCTATTCATTATTATTCCTGACAAGCGTGAAAAGGATGTGCTTCTTCAACTGAGCCGGCCATCGATCAAGAAAAGTCAGGTACTTATAAAATATATTCTTTTTTCAGACTTACGGGAGCACTGTGATGCTCTTTGCAAGTTTGGCGACAGTCACATGATCTTAGAAAAAATTTCTAAAACAATTTCCTAACAACCTAAACTAACTTAACTACCATGAAAACAATTATTGCAAGTACGCTTGTGCTGCTCATAACAATTTCTTCCGGGTTTGGCCATGATGGAAAGAAGCATAAGAAAGATTCTGTAAAAACAGCCGACTCCATCGCTATGGCACAACAGCATGTTGCAGGAGACACCGTTCACCATCATGACGAAGGGATGGCTCACGATGAAAAGAAAGTAACGGCTGACCTTGCTGATTTCCCCACGCTGCACCCTCTCATTGTGCACTTTGCTATTGTGCTGATTATTGTAGCAGCAGGCATCCAACTACTCAACCTATATTTCATGAAGAAAGAAATTTCATGGATCATCGCGGCCATTCTTTTTGCAGGGGTATTGGCAGCCTGGTTTGCCAGTAAAAATTTCCACCCTCATACGCATGGTATCAGTGAGCACGCACAACTTGTATTAGATCAGCACGATAAGTGGGCCGACTGGACTATTAATTCCGGCATCGTAGCGCTGCTGTTGCAGATCGTCAATTTGTTTGTATTTAAGGGCACTCGATGGGCAGCAGTTGTTGTGGCCGCTGTGCTGGTAGTGTCGGCTTACAGTGTTTCGCGTGCAGGGCATTACGGTTCACAACTGGTCCATATCGAAGGCATTGGCCCGCAAGGCAAGTACCTGGAAATGGAACATAAACATTGAAATTCTTAACCTAAAAATCATAACTATGAAAAAATCAATTTTAGCAATCGCTATCCTGGTTTCAGGATTATTCGTCTCCTCAATGTTCGTTGTTGGTTGCGGAGGCAAGAAAGAACAAAGCACCGAAGAACACGAGCACGCAGCGGGTGACACTACCGGTCATGACCACGATGAAATGGAAATGGATTCCACTGAAATGCAAAAGATGGACTCCACAGAAATGAAAGGGCATGATCATTAAACCAGCAAAAAAAGTAATTCTTTCTTCCATCGGGGTTTGTATGCTGCTTACTGTTGCAGCATACATGCCTTTGCTGGCTCAGCATAACAACATGCACGATAAAAAGCCCACCGCACCCGGCAAGCGTGTAGAGTATGATCTCTACATTGACCACCTGATGGTAAACTATACTGGCAAAGAAAAAATGGGTATGGCCATCAACGGGGGCATACCGGGGCCGGTACTTCACTTCAACGAGGGCGATACTGCCATCATTCGCGTACACAACAAACTGAAGAACGAAGAAACATCCATTCACTGGCACGGCTTACTGCTGCCCAACGAAGAAGACGGTGTGCCCTACCTGACTACCGCACCCATAAAGGCAGGCCAGACACACATATTTAAATTTCCGCTTATCCAAACGGGAACATACTGGTACCACTCCCACACTATGCTGCAAGAGCAATCCGGTATCTATGGCTCAATTGTTATTCATCCACGTGGTTGGAATGAATCAGCAAGTATGAAAGAACACGTGATTATGCTCAGCGACTGGACGGATGAAAATCCCCACGAAGTGTTGCGCAATTTGAAGCGCGGCCTCGATTACTATGCGATCAAAAAGAATTCAGTGCAAAGCTGGGGCGAGGCGCTGGCCAAAGGCTACCTGAAAGACCGCGCCAAAACCGAGTGGATGCGCATGCCTGCCATGGACGTTTCGGATGTGTACTACAACCGCTTATTCATCAACGGAAAATCGGACCATATTTTTACTGATGCGAAGCCGGGCGATTCACTGCGGCTGCGCATCATCAACGGCAGTGCATCGTCATACCACTGGGTGCAATATGCCGGTGGCAAAATGAAATTGGTGGCCGCTGATGGCATTGCCGTACAGCCGGTTGAGGTGGATAAGATACTAGTGGCCATTGCCGAAACTTACGATATAGAAATTAAAATTCCCGATGACGGCATGGCGTACGAATTCCGGGCGACCGCACAGGATATTTCCGGCTATGCTTCGCTTTATTTTGGAAACGGCATGAAGATGAACGCACCCACGCTGCCTAAGCTCGACTACTTTGCCATGATGCGCGATATGAATAATATGGGCAATATGGCCGGCATGGACATGAGCAACATGAAAGGAATGAAAATGGATGGCGCACACAAAGGCCATGATATGGGTGATATGAAGATGGAAAACATGGATATGAAGAATGACTCCTCTATGAAAGACATATCCAAGGATACTTCAATGATGGATATGAAAATGGATACTACCTCCATGATGGAAATGAACATGGACTCCACGATGATTATGCCACAAGACACAGCAATGAGCAACATGGACATGTCTAAAATGAACATGGACAAGATGAACATGGGTGATCAAAGCGAAGTCACCTTAACCTATGATATGCTCCGCTCACCAACGCCAACGGTACTGAACGACAAACTACCCATGCGCGAAATCAAACTCAGCCTTACCGGTAACATGATTCGCTATGTGTGGTCGTTCGACAACAAAACACTATCACAATCTGATAAAATAGTAATACGCAAAGGAGAAAATGTGCGAATGATTTTGGTGAACAATACCATGATGCGCCATCCACTGCATTTACACGGTCATTTCTTCCGTTTCCTAAATGCACAAGGTGAATACTCGCCCATGAAACACACCTTCGACATCGCCCCGATGGAAACCGTTACGATTGAGTTTTATGCCAACGAAGAAAAAGACTGGTTCTTCCATTGTCACATTCTCTATCACATGATGGCCGGCATGGCGCGTGTGGTGAGCTATGAAAACTCGTCTCCAAATACGCAGGTTACCGCGAAGGATCAAAAGAAAGTTTTTAAGGAAGACCGCGCATTGTACTTGTGGGGCCAGACAAAAATAGCCTCCGATGCCGTGTTTGGTTTTGCCAACATCGTAGGAAACAAAGGGATTCTTGGATCGACCTACCGGGTGAACTACAAAAGCAAATACGAATTTCAACCTGACTACCAGCGCTTCCTCGACAAGAGGCAATTCTTATCAGCATTTATAGGCGCGGACATCCGGAATACTTTTCAGGTCACTGAAGACGGAAAGCAAGTGAACCGCAAAGTTGGCGTCATAGGCGTACGCTATTTGCTCCCCATGTTTGTTCTTTCTGAATTCAGGGTGGATCACCGGGGCGAAGTTCGTTTTCAGCTTTCCCGAAATGATATGCCGATTACCAAACGATTGAGGTTAAGCCTGGTGGGCAACTCAGATTGGGAGTACAACATTGATTTTGACTATAACATTGCCAAACGATTTTATATTCACGCGTCTTATGATTCGGATTATAAGTATGGTGCTGGGCTAACGGTATTGTGGTAATCCAACATCAATACAAATTTGAATAGAATGAAGAGAATACTTGTCCCCACAGATTTTTCAGAATGCGCTCAAACTGCTGCGGACGTTGCCATTGCCATCGCTGTAAAAACCAATGCAGAGGTTTATTTTCTTCACTTGCATGCCCCTGCACCAACAGGAGGACATATGGCCATGCATGGAGGTGGTTCTCATGACGGGCACCAGCACCATGACTGCAGCGGTCCGGCAAGAGCCAGGCTCGATCAACTGGTAAGAGCGGCCGAACAACAAGGTATTTCCGCGAAGCCGGCTTTGGTACTGGACGAAGATTGGAAACAGGTTGAAAAGCATGCAACTGCATTCTCTATCGATTTGATAGTAATGGGATCGCATGGCGTCAACGGACTCAGGAGGATCTTTTTAGGCTCGCGCGCCCTTCAGATGATTCGTCAGGCCGATCTGCCGGTGTTAATCATAAAGTCTGCCATTGCCGATTTCAAAATCCGGACAGTAATTTTTGTCACAACCCTTGAAGAAAGAGAACAGGAAGCGCTTGCGTTCTTGGATCAAGTAACATACCCCTGGAATGCCGTTATCCATTTCCTCTATGTTAGCAAGCCATTGACATCCGAAGAAACCAATGTATCGCTTGGGAAAATAGAACAACTCACCAAAGGATTAAAAACCCACATCGAATTTTCCGTTTGCAACGAGGAGGCCGGGATAAAAAAAGTGGCAGTGGACTTGGATGCTGATTTGGTTGTATTAACTACTCATGGGGGCAACTCCTTAATCCGCGCTTTTTCATCCGGACTGGCAGAGAAGTTTGCAGGCGAGTTTGAAAGGCCAGTGCTTATCATCAATACGAAATAAACGTTCCATGCATAATCATAAAACCCACTGGGAAAAACTTTACGAAACCAAGACAGAATCTGACCTTAGTTGGTCTCAACCGTATCCACATACCTCGGTTGACTTCATTAATTTGTTCAAGCTGCCGAAGACTTCCAGCGTCATTGATATTGGTGGTGGCGATAGTCATTTGGTAGATGCGTTGCTGGAGTTAGGCTATTCGGATATTTCGGTGCTTGATATTTCAGCTAAGTCCATTGAACGCGCGAAAGCGAGGTTGGGAGAAAAGGCAGCAGCAATTACCTGGATAGAGAAAAACATTGTGGACTTTGAGCCTGAACGTAAATACGATTTCTGGCATGATCGGGCAGCCTTCCACTTCCTGACAGTAGAAATCCAAATCATAAAATATCTTGCCATTGTAAAACAGAGCATTAAATCCGGTGGCCACTTGGTTCTCGGCACCTTTTCGGATAAAGGCCCTAACCAATGCAGTGGCCTGGAGGTCAAACAATACACCGAAGCCTCTATGTCTGCGCTCTTTGAGAAAGACTTCAAGCGAATAAAATGTATAGAAGATACCCATATAACACCTTTTAGCACGCAGCAGAACTTCGTCTTCTGTAGTTTTCAACGAACCTTGAAACAGATACTATGATCAAAAACAAAAACCTGTTCATCCGTAGAATCCACCGTTACCTTGGTTTGTTCATTGGCATTCAGTTTTTAGGCTGGACGATCAGTGGACTTTTTTTTAGCTGGAACGACATCGACAGTGTGCATGGAGACCATCTGTTAAAATCGCCCGCATTTATTTCTGCCAATGTATCAACGGTCTCACCCACGATTGCCATTGAAAAACTCAGACAATCTCAGTCGGTTGATTCCATCCATTCCGTTCATCTTGTTCGTGTTTTAGATAATCCTGTTTATCAGATTGCCTATTTCTCAGGCCATGCTGGCGAGGGCATGCATCACCATATCCATTACGCATTGGCCAATGCGGGCACAGGCGAACTGAGACAAGCATTGACTAAAGATGAAGGACTTGCCGTGGCAAAAGAACAAGTGGTTTCGGGTGCACAAGTAAGCGCAGTGCAATACCTGGATCAGACCGATGGCCACCATGAGTATCGCGAGAAACCTTTGCCTGCATGGGCAGTAAGTTTTAAGAACCCCGATTGCACTGTGTATGTAAGTGCCGAACTTGGAACTTTTCAATCCATTCGCCATGACCAATGGCGGGCATTTGACTTTCTGTGGATGTTCCATACGATGGACTATGCCGGTCGCGACAACTTTAACAACTG
>JAGUUF010000282.1 GCA_020063545.1 Cytophagales bacterium | reverse complement strand
TGGTAGTAGCCAGTTCCTCTTCGGTAGTGCTGAGCTGGGACTGGATTTCGGTGCGCTCCTGGTGATCGAGGTAAATTTTAATTACCTGGATGATAATGATAATGGAGAGCAGGGCGATAACAATAGTTGCCTTGTTCGACTTTTTAGGGGCCTCAGGGGTGGGGGATGTTTTTTCTTCGCTCATAAAACCGGCATAGCAGGCTGCAAAAATAGCGATATCAATGTGTAATTCAAGGACTAAAACCGCAGTACAACGTGTTGTTTGTTCAGTGATGGATCGAGAAACAAAATGCCGCAGCGAAACAGGTCAATGCTTACGTAAACAAGGGGGTGTTTTCGCAGATCTTTCCAGGCCCGTTCCATTTCTGGCGAATCGTGGATATCGTCAGCAATAATTAGGCTTTTGTGATGCGATTTAGATACAAGCAATTCAAAGTACCGCAGGGTTGGTTCATAGCGGTGGTTGGCATCCATAAAAGCCAGGTCAATTTTTGGGATGCGCGAAAGTGTGGCGTACAACGTGTGGTCAATATTCCCACGGATTAATTCAATATTCCGGGCACCGGCAAATTCAAAACTCAGTTCGGCTATGTCGGCAACATTGCCTGCACCTTCAAATGTATATACCGTTGACCCCGGACATTGTGCGAGGTAAAGCGTGTTGATTCCAAAAGCAGTGCCCAGTTCAACAATTGTTTTTGGCTGGCGCTGCCGAACAATACGGTGGTACAGCGCAGCGTATCGGGGCGGGCTAAGGCTTGTTTCGGCTATGTCGTGTATTTTACGCTGGCTGCCGCTGTCATGCTTTGAACCTTTTCCGAAGTCGGTAACCTGGAGTACCCGGTCATCTTTCAGCAGTTTCTTGCGAAGGTTCTCTACTTCAATAAGCTCACCGGTTTCGCGCCTGATGGTGTTAGTGTAAAAGTCGAATAAAAAAGGTGCATGCAACGAATGTTCATCTACGGCATCGAGCCAGTAGTTGAGGTATGTTTTTATTTTGAAAAAGGCCGACAATCAGTTTAGCCGGAGGGGGGCCACCATGGTAAACTCAGGGATGCGGATGGTTAACCGGGTACCGTCCACAACGCGTTCCATCAGGTAAGTACCCACCATTTTACCAATTCCCGATTTCAGGTTGCATCCTGAAACATATTGGTGTGACTGCCCAGGTTCCAATACCGGCTGCTGGCCGATAACGCCTTCGCCTTCTACTTCCCGGGCAAGGAAGCCGGCATCATAAATATGCCAGTGCCTGCGCAGCAATTGAATGGTGTATTCACTCTGGTTTTCGATGGTGATGCGGTATGTAAATACATAGTGGTACTGACTTGGGCTGGAGTAAGCCGGCTGGTATTCGGTTTCAACGCTTACGCGGATGCCTTGTGTGATTTCAGTAACCATCCGGCCAAAAATAACGGTTTTTTGGTCAACCCATAAAACTGTTCGCGGGTTGATTTATATTTCCGCAAAGGGCTGAAAATGGATGTTAAAATTGCACCGGGTTGGAAATCAAGGCTATCGGAAGAGTTTGAGAAGCCGTACTTTCAGCAGTTGGCTTCATTCGTAAAATCGGAGTACCAGGCTGGTGTCGTCTATCCGCCCGGTCGCGAAATTTTCAAGGCGTTTGATGCCTGCCCGTTCGATGAGGTGAAAGTAGTGATCATCGGGCAGGATCCGTACCATGGCCCCGGCCAGGCAAACGGCCTGTGCTTTTCGGTACATGACAACGTACGGATGCCGCCTTCTCTGGTCAATATTTTTAAGGAGATACAGTCCGATTTAGGTAAACCGTTTCCCAAAAGCGGCAACCTTGAACGTTGGGCAAGGCAGGGTGTGCTGCTGCTTAACGCCACATTAACCGTACGGGCATCATCACCGGGCTCGCACCAGAACAAGGGATGGGAAATTTTTACCGATGCGGTAATCCGGAAAGTATCGGAAGAAAAAGTACATGTGGTGTTTTTGCTTTGGGGTGCCTATGCCCAAAAGAAAGGCGAGGTGATTGATCGTACCAAGCACCTGGTGCTGATGTCGGCACATCCGTCACCCTTTTCGGCAGACCGCGGATTTTTCGGCTGCCGGCATTTTAGCAAAACCAACGATTACCTTAAAAGCAACGGGTTGAAGGAGATTGAGTGGTGAATCGGTTGGTTTTCTATTCAATCATTTTAAAAAACCTGTTCCACCTGATTTTATGCAACAGGCTGGCATTGGAGTCAATCGAAAGCCAGATGAAGAATGCTTTGCCCACCACATGATCTTCAGGAACAAAGCCCCAGTAGCGCGAGTCGAGCGAGTTGTGGCGGTTATCGCCCATCATGAAGTAATAGTTTTGCTTAAACGTGTACTCCGTTACTTCCGATCCGTCAATAAACAGCTTCTTGTCTTTTATCTCGGCATGGATGTTATGATCGTAGTTGACGATGGTAAAACCATAAAGCGCCAGGGTAGAATCATTAATAGGAATGGTTGCCCCTTTTGCCGGTATCCATAGCGGACCAAAGTTATCGAGTGTCCAGTTCAGGTTATTTTTAAAACCGCTGCCAAACCCGTAATACTCCGAAAACGGAAACAGGCCATACGCCTGGTCCTGTTTTTCGCGCTCAATGCTTTTTATGTAGGGTAGTCCCTTTATCTCGTTTTCCTTTTCTGGCGTAATCCACATGATGTATTCAACGGTGTTTTCATCGGGCCGGCCGATAACGTTGTAGTCTTCAGGGCCGAGTTTGAGTTTTTCCAAGTTGCGCTCATTAATAAGCGCTGATGCTTTTACATGATAGGCCCATTGGGTTAGCGGGTGGTTGGCCAGTGGTTTGTCGTTAACATAAACCTGGGCATCTTTTACAGTCAATGTTTCGCCAGCGGCCGCTACACAACGCTTAATGTAATTGGTTTTGATATCAACCGGGTAATCTTTTCCTTCGTTGAGTTGCTTAGGCGGAATGTTGAACACCACTACATCGCCACTTTTTATGGTCGTAATCCCCGGAAGCCTTGTTTGCGGCAGTTGGATCCAGTCCAGGTAAGAAGGGATGTTGGTGAACCAGATTTTTTGGTGCGTCAGCGGAAGTTGCAGCGGAGTTTTTGGTGTGCGGCTGCCGTAATGAAATTTGCTGACAAACAGGAAGTCGCCAACCAGCAGCGAGTTTTCCATGGATGGCGTGGGAATGGTATAGGCTTCCATGATGAGAAACCGGATGAGCGTGGCGGCCACTACGGCAAATGCAATGGCCTCCGACCATTCGGCCAGTGGCGATTTTTTAATTTCCGGGAGGTCGTTCAGTTTGCCGAGGTACTTTACCTTACTGTCAAACCCCAGCCAGATAAGGTAAAAGAAACCGGTAAAGATGATGAGTATCTGGCTCCACAGCGAGGGCCTGCCAAAGCAGCGCAGCACTTCGAAGATGATGACGTAATAGGCAAAAACATTTACCACCGGAATGAGCAGGTAGATAAACCAGAGTTTTGGTTTGCCCAGCAGTTCGTACATCAGGATGTATTCGGAGTAAAACGGAATCACGGATTTCCATCCGGCTATCCCGGCCTTTTCGAAAAGTTTCCAGTAACCGACAGTAACACCAAGGCGGATGAGAAGAAAAGTTATCAGTATTGCGTTCACGTTTGGTCTGGTTTAAAAAGCTGCAAATAAAGCGATTATCTATAATTGTAAAAAGTCGTCCATGGTAAGTACGCCCTTTCTTCCGGGCAGCCATTCGGCAACGGCCACCGCTCCCATGGCAAAGCCTTCGCGCGAATGCGCAACGTGACTGATTTCAATTGAATCTAGAGGGGATTCGTATTTTACCACGTGGGTGCCCGGTACGTTTGCAATGCGGTGTGAAAGAACAGGCAGTTCATTTTGTTTATTGGAGTGGTGATTGACCCATGATGTAATGGATTTGAGGTGTTTCATAATTCCTTCGGCCAGCGTAATGGCCGTTCCGCTTGGTGCATCTTTTTTTTGGGTGTGATGCGTTTCTTCAATGTGAACCCGGTAGGTACTGTTGCCGCCAGCAATCCGGGCAAGGTATTCATTAACTTTAAAGAAAATGTTTACACCCACACTAAAGTTAGACGCGTAAAAGAACGTGCCATTACAATCGCGTGTCATTTTCTCTATAATACCTTTCTTCTCCAGCCAGCCGGTGGTTCCGCACACCACGGGCAGGTTATGCTGCAGGCACCAGGCAACATTTTCAACGGCAACTTCAGGACTTGAAAATTCAATAGCTACATCGGCCCGGGTGCTGCCAAGTTCATGCCGGTTGCCGGATGTAATGCGGGCGGTTATCTGATGCCCCCGTTTACGGGCGGCCTGTTCAACGGCCTTACCCATTTTGCCATAGCCGAGCAGAAGGATATTCATTGTGTGAGTTTTTCAAGAATGCCTTTGTAATACGGGCGCAAGTAATCACTTCCCTCACCATACTCCAAAACTCAAAAGCGGATAACCAGCGATAGTCCCGCTGTTGTTCCGGTCATCAGGCTGTTTTCTGCCGTTGGCCGAATACTTACCTGCAGGGTAGGGTTAAGGTCAAATTCTTTCAGGTGGGCATCCACGTGCGCGTCAACCATCTGCAGCAGGTAAATCCCAGCCATTATGATAATCATGAAATCACGCTCGCGCCTGTACCGGTCAACAATGGTTCGTAATTGGCTTTCGGTAAAGCCGCTTGGGCTAAGGGTAGCGCCACTTTCCAATACTCCGAATAATTCACTTTTATATTTCTGGTAGCCATCCTGGTAAAAGTTAATAGCATAGCCGGTGGCAAACATTCCGCCATAGACAAGCGGCAACTTCCAGTACTTTTTAGTATAGACCTGCCCCGCGCCCGGCAAAACAGCAGCATACAATAATGCTTTACGCGGGCTATACCGGTTGGCATACGATTTAACCAGGATAGTGTCTTTCGATGGCGTGACAACCCGTACCGAATCATTGCTCTGGGCGAACAGTCCAAAGTTGATGAACAGAAAACAACCAGCCAGAAATCCTTTCATTGATAGACGGGCTCTTGTCAAACCCTTACTGGATTTTAAGAATATCCAAAATCCGGTTAAGGTCTTCAACCGACAGGAAGGGAATTTTTATTTCACCTTTTTTGCCATCGCTCTTCACAGCAACACGGGTGCCAAAGTGGGAGGAGAGCCTTGACTGAAGCTGGGCCATCTCGCGGTTTGAGGGAGTTGAGGCTGTTGCTTCGCGTTTGGTTTCCTTTCGGGATGCCAGTTCCCGTACCAGTTCTTCAACTTTTCGCACCGATAAATCATCGCCAAGAATTTTGTTGAAAATAAACAGTTGGGTGTCGGGGTTTTCAACATTAATGATAGCACGGGCGTGGCCCATGGATATTTTGTTATCGCGTACGGCAATCTGGATGTCGGGCGGAAGTTTCAGCAGCCGAAGGTAATTGGTAACGGTAGCACGGTTCTTCCCAACGCGGTCGCCCAGTTCTTCCTGCTTCAGGTTGCACTCCGAAATCAGGCGTTGGTAACTCAGGGCAATTTCAATGGCGTTGAGGTTTTCGCGTTGGATGTTTTCAATAAGCGACATCTCCAGCATCTGCTGGTCATCGGCCAGCCGCACGTAAGCCGGAATGGTTTTGAGGCCGGCCAGTTTTGAGGCTTGCAATCTTCGTTCACCGGAAATGAGCTGGTATTGATTGTGCGCCAGTCTGCGTACCGTAATCGGCTGTATGATGCCGTGTACGTTAATTGATTCGGCCAGTTCGTTCAGTGCCTCCTGGTCGAAGTGGGTGCGTGGCTGAAACGGGTTTACTTCAATTTGCTCTACCGGAATCTCCAGGATGCCACCGGCAGGTGTGGTATGGGTAACCGGCACATCGGTTTCTAATCGTTCATCCACATTGCTGTCGCTGAGCAAGGCGTTAAGTCCGCGGCCTAATGCTTTTTTCTTTGTCATTTCGATAAGCCGTTTTTATCCAGGATTTCATGTGCCAGGTTCAGGTAACTAATGGCGCCTTTGCTTTCGGCATCGTGCACGATAACCGGTATGCCGAAGCTGGGCGATTCGCTAAGTTTTACGTTACGCGGAATAATGGTGTTAAAAGTCATTTTTTTGAAGTGTGTGCGCACTTCCTCCACCACCTGGTTGCCCAGGCTGGTGCGCGAGTCGTATAACGTAAGCAATATTCCTTCAATTTCCAACCTGGGGTTAAGCCGTGTTTGGATGATTTTAATGGTGTTCAGTAATTTCCCTAGGCCTTCGAGCGCAAAATATTCGCATTGTACCGGTATAATTACCGAATCGGCAGCGGTAAGCG
Source organism: Cytophagales bacterium (assembly GCA_020063545.1). Classification (GTDB taxonomy): domain Bacteria; phylum Bacteroidota; class Bacteroidia; order Cytophagales; family Cyclobacteriaceae; genus UBA2336. The sequence goes on along the minus strand of JAGUUF010000282.1, from coordinate 6,170 downwards.
CGTTGATGGTGATCAACCCGAGCGAAGGGGAGCAGTCGATAATGATAAACTCATAATCGTTTTTTATTTTTTGAAGGGCATCGCGCATTTTTTCTTCCCTCCGTTCAATGCTCACCATTTCCACCTCGGCACCTACCAAGTCAATGTGCGATGGCAGTATGTTAAGAAACTTTAGTGTTTCATTTCCGATAACCGCTTCGTGCGGATTGGCACCGTCTATCATGCATTCGTAGATGCCGGTTTCTACTTCTTTCGGATTAATGCCCAGGCCCGATGTGGAATTGGCCTGAGGGTCAGCATCCACCAAAAGGGTTTTATATTCGAGCACGGCAAGGCTGGCGGCCAGGTTAATAGCAGTTGTAGTTTTTCCGACTCCACCTTTTTGATTGGCAATTGCAATAATTTTCCCCATCCCGTTAACTGTGTAAGGTTAAAAAGTATCCCGGTTTTTACCGGGACTGCAAATATAGAGGAAGGCTAACGGGGCGTGGAACGTTGTGAAACGTATTTTTCCACAATCCATGCACAGCGCAATGTTTATTTCTTTTTGGTTTTGCGCTGCTCTTCTGATTTTTTACGCGCCTCTTCGCTGGCTTTCATTGCTTCTTCCAGTTTGGCCATAAACTTCGATTTTTTACCGCCACCGGCAGCCAGGGTACGCCTGTGATCGTCCATAATGCGCTTTATTTTGTCCTCGTCTACAAAACGCCTGATGATGGCCTGCTGGCCGAACGTTATGATGTTCGACATGAAGTAGTAAAAACTTAACCCGGCTGGAAATGAATTGAGCACAAACAGAAACACCACCGGCATGATGTACGACATGGATTTCATAGGGCCGGTTACCGATGAAACCTGGTTGTTTTGCCAGGTGATCACCAGTGTGGAGATAGTCATAAGGAGGGTAAACAGGCTTACATGATTTCCGTAAAGCGGAATGGTGAACGGCAGGTTAAGCACTGAATCGTAGGTTGATAAATCATCGGCCCACAAAAAAGATTGTTGGCGCAGTTCAATGCTGTTTGGAAACAGGTAGAACATGGCAAACAGGATGGGCATTTGCAGCAGGATGGGAATACAGCCGCTGATGGGGTTTACCCCGGCCTGCTGGTACAGCTTAAGTTGTTCCTGTTGCACCTTGGTCATGTCATCGCCAAACTTGTCTTTAATCTCATCCAGTTCGGGCTTCAGCACCTTCATCTTGGCCATGCTCAGGTACGATTTGTACGAGAGCGGCAGTAATACAATACGGAGGAGGATTACCAGGATGATGATGATAAGCCCGAAGTTGCTGATGAATTTGGTGAGAAAGTGAAATACCGGGAAGATGACGAACTTGTTAATCCAGTACACCGGGGGCCAGCCGAGGTAAACATTTTTTGCAAAATCAGGCGCTACCTTGCCGATGGTCTGATAATCATTCGGGCCGAAGTAAAACGAATACGCAGCACCGTTACCGGTAAGTTCGGTTAACGGAATGAACACCTTAATGTTGGCACGCTTTACTACGGATGTGTCGGCTTCATTTACCGCTGTTTCAATTTCTCCGCCCGGAAATCCTTTGGGTGAGATAATGGAGCTGAGGAAAAATTTCTGCTTCAGGGTAACCCACTGCAGGTTACCCGAAAAGGTTTCGCTTTCGGTTGAGGTGGAGCGTGGTGCCAGTTCATCCATGCTGCCGTTGTAATGGTAGGTAATGGTAGTGTTAACCCGGCTGTCGGTCAGGTCTCGTTCCAGCAGGCGCAAAAAATTATTCCACTGAAACGTAAGGTGGTCGGAAAGTTCGTTTTCCAGGCCGGTGGTTTTTATTGAGTAACCGATTTTATAGCCTTTGGCCGGGATGGAATAGCGGTGTATAAAATACCGGGATTCATCCAGTCGTACGGTAAACGTCAGGACGGTGGTATCGGCCCGGCTGGATTGTTCGGCCTGAAAATACAACGCGTACAGATCAAGGTTGCCGCCTGCCCGGTTTGAGATAAGTTGAAAGGTATTCGACCGGGGATCAACCAGTTTCAGCGGTTTGCCCGAATAGGTTTTGTAATTCTTCAGTTCAAGCTCCTTAATAACTCCGCCTTTGGTTGAGAAACTTATTTTCAGATCCTGGGTTTCGATGGGGATGATTCGATCTTCACCGGAAAGAAATCCTGATAAATTTCCAAATGCAGATACAAGGGTGCTGTCAGGTTTGGTTGATTCCTGCACTTGTGGCGCGGGGGATAAATCAGCGGTTGGCGGCTGAATAACGGGCGCCTGTTCGGGCATCGGCTCAGGCCTGGGTGCAAACCAGATAAAATAGCCAAGCAATACAACAGCAATAAGGGTGAGGCCGATAGCCTGATTTCGATCCATCGTAAACAGTTACAGGTTAAAGAAATGATTTTTTATACTCAATGGCAGCGGCCACAAACTTAACAAAAAGCGGGTGAGGGTTCATTACGGTGCTGCGAAGTTCGGGGTGGTACTGCACACCGATAAACCACGGATGATCTTTTAATTCAACAACTTCCACCAAATCCGACTCCGGGTTAATGCCTACTGCACGCATGCCGGCATTTTCCATCTGGTCGCGATACTTGTTGTTGAATTCGTAGCGATGCCGGTGCCGTTCCTGAATGGTTGTTTCGCCATAAACCGAAGCGGCTTTGCTTCCCTTTTTCAGTTTGCAGGTATACGCACCCAGCCGCATGGTACCGCCTTTGGCAGTTATTTTTTTCTGCTCCTCCATCAGATCGATTACCGGGTTTTTCGTTTTCGGGTTCAGTTCGGTTGAACTGGCCTCCAGGCCGAGCACATGCCGGGCAAATTCAATTACCGCGCACTGCATGCCCAGGCAAATTCCGAAAAACGGAATTTTGTTTTCGCGCACATGGCGGATGGCTTCGATCTTTCCTTCCATGCCGCGCTCACCGAAACCAGGTGCCACCAGCACACCATGAAGACCTTTTAATATACTGTGCGCATTTTCCTTGTCCAGGTCTTCAGAAGAAATCCATTTTACATTCACCCGGCAATCGTTCTGTGCCCCGGCATGGACAAACGCTTCGGCAATTGATTTATAAGCATCGGGCAGGGTAACGTACTTACCTACCAGTCCGATCGTTACTTCCTCCACCGGGTTTTTTAGTTTACCGAGGAAATCCTTCCAATGCTCCAGATCGGGTTCGGTTTTGGATGTCATTTTTAATTTGGCCAGTACGCGCTCATCCAGTTTTTCCTTCCGCATCAGGATGGGTACATCATAAATCGTATCGGCATCGATGGCTTCAATAACCGAGTTCAGGTGAACGTTACAGAACAGGGCAAGTTTTTTGCGGATCTCCAGTGGCAGCGGGCGTTCCGTACGGCACACCAGGATATCGGGCTGAACCCCCGAGGAGAGCAGTTCCTTTACCGAATGTTGTGTAGGTTTGGTTTTCAGTTCACCGGCAGCCTTCAGGTAGGGGATAAGCGTAAGGTGAATAACCAGCGCGTTGTTCGAACCGATGTCCCATTTAACCTGGCGCACGGCCTCGATGAACGGGAGCGATTCAATATCGCCCACCGAGCCGCCAATCTCGGTAATGATCACATCGTACTTGCCACTTTCGCCCAGCAGAAAGATGTTGCGCTTGATTTCATCGGTGATGTGGGGAATGACCTGAACGGTTTTGCCGAGGTATTCACCCTGGCGTTCCTTGGTGATTACATTATTGTAAATCCGGCCGGTTGTAATATTGTTGGCCTGGCTGGTAGGCACGTTCAGGAAGCGTTCATAGTGGCCCAGGTCAAGGTCTGTTTCAGCGCCATCGTTGGTTACGTAGCATTCACCGTGTTCGTAGGGGTTAAGGGTGCCGGGGTCTATATTAATGTAGGGGTCAAACTTCTGAATGGTTACATTGAACCCCCTGGATTGCAGTAACTTACCAAGTGATGCGGAGATGATGCCTTTACCGAGGCTTGAGGTTACCCCTCCCGTAACGAAAATGTATTTGGCGGTGGACATGCAGCGGTTGTTACGGGGTGCAAAGGTAGCGGAATACCGGGAATAAACTAACCCTCATCGGCAATAGCAGCACCTGGCGGTTACACCATAAACCGGTACTGTATATAGAGGCTGATTATTACCTCCATGTCTGCACGTTTGGCTGAAATCAATAGGTTGAGTATTTTAACGGAATTTATAGCTACAACTGATGGTGATTAGGTTCTGCCAACTTCTGCTTCTTTCATTCTTCCTGTTCGGGTCGGCTACCGTGTTTGCTACTGTACCGGTTGCAAGTAATCTCCGTTTAACAGGCGGCATGAAGAATGGATTGACTCTAACGGTTTCCTACGATTATTTCGATGCCGATGGCCATGCTCAATCGGGTACAACCATCACGTTTGTTCGTTACGATGACAACTGTGCAACCAATCCCGTTATCTTACAAAGTGGAGCGTCCCTCACATTAAATATCGGGGGTGGGATGATTGGATTTCACATAGCAGTTCGGGTCAGGCCCAGGGATGCAAATGGTGAAGTTGGGGCAGAAGTTGAGTACCGGCCATGGTCTTGTGCGCCACCAAGCCCGGCTCACGATGTTGGACCCAACCCTGTGCTTACCACAACAGCTAATTGCTCTAAAGCGGATGGTGTGGGTGTACCAATTCCCGGTAATATTATTCTAAACCCGTCTTCATTATGCTCACCTCGCAGCCTGGACTGGCAGGTTGAGTATACGGGCATAAACTATAATGCAGCCAACCCACCACGAATTATCATAGACTGGGCAGATGGCCTTATTGAAACCCTTAATCCTACACTTCAAAATACATTCGAAACCAATCTTGCCAAACAACTGTGGCGGGTAACAAGAAATCATGTTTACAGTTACCCGACTACCGGTGGCACCAGTAATGCATCAACAGTAGCTAACGAGCGGTGTACTTATACCATGCAGGCAACATGGGGTTTTGGGGCAACCAGTTGTTTAGCCAGTGGAGTTCAGACTCAAAAGTTTACGGTGTGGGATAGGGAGAATAACACCCAATTAGGCACACACGATATCAACCACGATCCCACCAGCACAGGTGTGGAGGTTGGCGAAAATGTTAATGTATGCCAGGGTGATACTAACCCGGTTCGCCTGCGTGACGCAACGGATTTCAACTGTACACCCCCGCTCGAAAACCCGCAGCCTAACGACCAGGCCCGCTGGGTGCAGTTTGTTTACGGCTCTGCTTCAACAATTACCGGTAACGTAATTATAAATGGTGTTTCATATACGCCCGCACAATTGCCGGTTTGGGGCCGGGTGATTTATCAGGCTGCTCCAACACTTAACCCAACACACATCACTGACAATATCCAGATGCCGGCAACGGCCGTTGCCGGCCAGGTGTTTACGGTTACCATGCGGACGTGGAACGTTTGTAATAATTTTGACCGGAATGTATTTGATGGCAACGGCTTAAACCCCCCGCAAGGTGGGGCTGACAATGTATTTAATTTTAGAGGATCTGCAAGCTACCAGTCACAGGCGCCAACTATCCCTGATGTCAATAATTATTTTGCAAATGCAGTACCCGTAACGCGCAACTACACGATCACTATAATTACTAAACCTAATGCCCCAACCGTACCCAATGTTGATATCTGTAACGGCCAAAGCCGGACCATAACCGTTAACCCGATTATAGGTGGATTAACGTACCGGTGGTATCCAACCCTTGCCAATGCGCTTGCCGGTACCGGGCTTTTGTTTACTGGAAGTGCGTTTACCCCGACTGCAGGCCAGGCACCGGTTGGAGAGCGCAGGCACTTTTTCGTAACGGCAACGGCTGCCAACGGCTGTATAAGTGATCCGACTGAAGTTACGATAACGGTAAGACCAACGTTAAATCAACCGCCCGTTATTACAGGCCCTACAAATCTTTGCCCTTCATCGACATACGTTTATACACTTCCTGCACCGCCCGGGAATGTAACGATAACCGATGCGGTTACTGGTAATTTTCAGTTGACAACCGAATTTTCCTGGACAGTACCTGCCGGTGTAGGTACTATCAGTTCAGGTCAGGGTACCCAGTCATTAACCATTAACAGTGCTGCAGTTGCCGGCTCCGGAAATATCTCTGTTGTGCAACAGTATGTATCACCTCCTGTGACAACGGTTAACGGCTCACAATGCCCGAGTACAGCCAGAACC
>JAGUUF010000180.1 GCA_020063545.1 Cytophagales bacterium | reverse complement strand
GGATAAGGCGCAGCCGGAACTGGTCAGCAAACTTAACACCAGCATGGTACTCATCTCGGCCTCCCAGCATATGCATATCGGGAGACTGAAGGCTGCCATCCTCGAAAAGATTCATGTTGACAAGGTTAAAACCGGTGATGTTATCGTTACCAATTTGCGCCACTACCAGAACCTGGTTCAAACGCACCAGGCACTGCAGCGTGTTCTGGATGGTATGGATGGTGGCATTACAGGCGATTTTCTGGCGATGGACATCCGGCAGGCCCTGCACTACCTGGGCGAGATTACCGGGGCCATAACAACGGAGGATTTACTCGAAAATATTTTTTCGAAGTTTTGTATCGGTAAATGAAAATTTAGCTTCTGCAGATAGAGACCTGCTCAATATTTACTGTATTTTAAGTTTGTACAAATCGTTGTCAATGGCATATTTTAGCAAACCAACATTGTTCTTTGCTCCAGTTTTTTCAAGAATATTATACCGATGGTTAAAGTATGTTTTTTCACTGATCTTTAATCGGCCACTGATTTCTGACGGGGATAATTCATCACAAATCAGCAGAAGAATTTCGATCTCTCTGGGGCTTAACTTGTGATGCTCGCTGGCGTCATATTTCCTGGTTGGCAGGAGGCGAAGGATGCGTGCAACAATTTCATTTCTATAAAAATCTTTATCAACAACTGAGTAAAGTGCTTTTTCAAGTTCTTCAGCTGAGCAGTTTTTGCTCAAAAATCCATGCACCCCTATATCCATCATGCGTGAAACGAACAGATCTTCTATGTGCATTGTTAGCATAAGGATTTTTATTTCAGGAAAATTGTTAACGATAAGTCGGGCTGCTTCCATTCCACCCATTACAGGCATTTCAATATCAAGAATCACGGCATCAGGGGTGCGCTGTTCAAGCAGCATTGCTAATTCACGCCCATTAGCTGCTTCTTCTACATGACTTACCCTAGAGAAGGTTTTTAACAGACGCACCATGGCACTTCGAACTACCGCGTGATCGTCAGCTATGAATACGCTCATCGTTTGCATAAAAATAAGGTACATCAATTTGTATAAGGCTACCCTTTCGCATAGGGGCAGTTCCTATATTAATTTTTGCCTTTAATTGCGCAGCACGCTGTTCAATATTCCACCACCCAAGACCTGAGCCTCTGCCATGCAGTGAAAAGCCTATGCCGTCATCCTGAACCGTTACACTAACCTTTTCTTCGGAAATTGAAATTTCAACGCGCAAAACTTTGGCTTGGCTATGTTTGAGACTATTACTAATCAGTTCTTGTATGATTCGGTAAACGGAAAGCGCCCGCTCATCGTTGAGGAGTACATCCGGCCTATTACAACTAAATGCTACTAAAAGTCCTTTTCCGTTAATTCGCTCACACAAAAGTTTTACAGATTCACAAAGCCCAAGACTGCTAAAGCCTTCAGGCGTCAATTCCCACGCTATCCGTTTTACAGTTACCAAAGCCTGTTCGAATGAAAATATCAGATCTGACCATGCCTCTTTTAGTTCGCCTTCCATCGCTATACTTCGCTACAGGAATAACGCACTCAATTTAGCTCCGCTCAACAACGAGCCCACCGAATCGTGCAGGTCGGCCGCTATTCGTTTGCGCTCATTTTCCTGGCTTTGTAGTTGAGCCTGAACCATTCGCTCCTGAAACTCCCGTTCAAGTTTTTTTTGGCGCTCTTGCTCCATAAGTATGCGCCTTTGGTAAACTGCAATAAATAAAGCAATGCTGCCAACAAGAAAAAGTATAAGCGTGGTGCCTATTATGATGATGAGGGTGATTTCACGTTGCGGTAGTTCTGCCATAATGCAATCGCGAAAAGAAGGTTCTTGATTACGTTCAACAAGTTATGCAAAATCCACATGCTGCGTTGAAAGGCTGGAGTTGCTGAAAGATAATTTCCTGCCAAAAACAAGAAAAAATTACCTCCATAATAAGCCAATATAGCAAAGCAAATCCACAGCATTGGCAGTTTTTGGATGTGCACGGTGGGCAAATTGTGCAATAATTGGTATAAATAGTACATGGAAAAAGTAATAAGAATCAGACTGGCCAATGCATGGGAAACTGAGTTAAGCTTCCAGGGGCCTTGAAAAAAGAGGATGTTAATGATGAATAAAACAAGAGAAAAAAGATAGATAATCTGAACCAACCTAGCCTTTCGGAACTGGTTATAAAATATATATACTAAAAGAGAAAACTGTACGAGCATATACATATTAATAACCAGCAAAGAATTTAACCCATAATGAATGATCGTAAGAGAGCCAATATCTGCTACCAGTGAAAAAATCAGAATTAAAACAATTAGCCTGAGTTGCGGTCCGATTTTCGGTTTTGTAAATACCGGAATCGCAATGGGAATCAACACGGAGGCAAGAGACACGTAGCCAATCGCATATTCAAGTTGCATTTACAAGGAGGGGCGTTGAACCCTGCCCAAATTACAATTTACATTCCATTATCAGGACAATAAGGAGGACATGGGAATGAGGCATCCCCGATTTGATTACCCCCATTGGAGGCAACGCCACTTGCAGGAAGCATATTATTGCCTTTAGTATCAGCCCCTATCAATAATAATTGCTTGTTTCCTTTGTCATCAAGGGCGTAATAGACTCTTATCCCGGAGCAGGTTCCCTGCGCAAGTATCCTAAGAATGAGATCGCGGCCAAAATAGTGCGCTTCAGTTTCGCCCGGGTGTTTTGCCCTGTAATTAGCGGCCCATTTTTTTGCAGTTGCAAGGTCTATGGGCCCACCATCGGTACCGTCATATTTTGGTCCATCAGCCATAATACAATTGAGTTTGATGATAATACAATAGTAGGCTAAAAATTCAATTTGAATGCTGATTAACTAGGAGTTTCTCCTACCGAGACCATTAATTCAAATTGGCCTTCCAGTTAACCCTGTGAGCGAAAATCGTTTATTACCAATAGGAATAACTCCTATAAGGTTATGACTCACGGGAACATCCTACCATAAATTAAGACATGTTTTCACGCGATCTTATTCAATGACTAGTGTTATCAATTGGATTAATTCAGTTTGTGTTTGTGATTATACTCCAGGTACTGTATTTACGTCAAAATACCTGCATTTATAATATACAAGAAAAGTGATTGAAAAAGAAACCAGTATATTAACTGCCGACAACCTGCCT
>JAGUUF010000263.1 GCA_020063545.1 Cytophagales bacterium | reverse complement strand
CTTCCAGAAGCTGGAAGCCGGTTTTATCGGGCATTTGAATATCGAGGAACAACAGTTCAGGATTAAGTTCATTAATCAGGTGTATGGCCTCATCGGCATTGGCAGCTTCTCCAACCACCTCGATGCCCGGGTGCGCCTCCAGCAATTTCATTAACTCTTTGCGCGCAAGGCGCTCGTCATCGATAATCAGCGCTTTCATTCGTTAGTATTTGTGGAATCGTTACTTCGGTGAGCACAAAATTATTCATTTCATTAACAATCTTAAAAGATGCTTCCTCGCCATACAGCAGGCGCAGGCGGTGAACGGTATTTTGCAGGCCCACCCCGGAGGTGCTCCGCCTTACCCCGTTAAGCAGGTGGCCGCTGTTGCGGATTTGAATTTTCAGTTTGTTGTTTTCAACCAGCGTACGCACCTGGATTACCCCGCCTGCTTTCAGTTTTGATACCCCGTGCTTCACCCCGTTCTCCACCAGGGTTTGAATCATAAACGGGGGCACAAAAAAATGATACGACTCCGGGTGAATATCAAATTCTGTCTTCAGCCGCTCTTCAAACCGGATGCTCTCCAGGCTCAGGTAGTCGCGCACAATTTTCAGTTCATCGCCAAAACGGGTTAAACCCTTTTTATCGAATGTAAGCGAGTTGCGCAAAATGTTCGATAGCTGGTTGATGGCCAGTTTTGATTTCTCGGGATTTTCATCCACCAGCGCCCGGATGCTGTTGAGTGCATTAAAAATAAAATGCGGGTTAAGCTGGGCCTTCAGGTTGTTCAACTCGCTTTCAATCCTGGACGCTTCGTATTTGAGTGACTTGTTATACCGCTCAACATAATGATACGTAAAATAGAAAACCGACCACAGGAACAACAGGAAGATGTAAAATGCCGCGTATCCGAAGATTTGGTCAACCTGGAATGCCTGCGTGCGCACACCGGCAATGTTAAGCCAGTAAGCAACGGGTATCCTTAAAAAATAAATACCAACACCCAGCACCACCACACTGCCCACTACCCGCGGAATCATGGCGGGCACCGGCAGGCTCAGCCACTTCCAGCGGTTAAGCAGGTGCCTGAAAAAATGGGTCACCGCAAGGCATATCAGTGCTTCGGCTATGAAAAAAAATATCCTGCGGCTACTGATGTCCTGCTGCGACTGCATGTTGAAGAAGATGATCTGCAACAGGGCATAGACCGTCCAGGTGCTGAGTTGAAGTATCCAGTAAAGCCTGCGTTTATTATCAACCATAGCACTGCAAAGTTACGCAATTCGCAGGCGGGTGCCCGGCAATTACACGAGCGGTTCTGCTTAGAAAAACTTATAGCGGATTAGGTAAAAGAACAATACAGCCGTAGCGACAATAAGTATCCATGAAAGAATAACCAGCGTTTTTTTAAACTTTACCAGGCCCGATTCTGCTGTTAACGCATTAACAATAAAAGCCGTGCCGGCCAGTGCATACAACCAGAACTCAAGGTAATCGCGGATGTAAAGCTGGTAGACGCCAAACGCGATGAAAATGCCGCCAAACATGTATTGCCGGAGGTGTGCATTCATAACGATGACAAAGAAAGAAAAAAATCAGGCCAATTCCGGTTTTAAAAATCTGCCGGTGTAGCTGGCGGGGTTTTTGGAAACCTCTTCGGGTGTTCCCAGTGCCACAATGCGCCCGCCTTTTTCTCCGCCTTCGGGCCCCAGGTCAACAATATAATCGGCCGATTTAATCACATCCATGTTATGCTCAATAACCAGCACGGTATTTCCTTTATCAACCAGCTTTTGCAACACTGCAAGCAGGTGCGCGATGTCCTGGAAATGCAGCCCGGTAGTGGGTTCATCGAGGATGTACAGTGTTTTGCCGGTATCGCGTTTCGAAAGTTCGGTTGCCAGTTTAACGCGCTGGGCCTCCCCGCCCGACAACGTAGTGGCATGCTGGCCTAGCGAAATGTACCCAAGGCCTACATCGCCAAGGGTTTGAATTTTCCGGAGTATCTTCGGCTGGTTTTCGAAGAACGGGATGGCTTCTTCCACGGTCATGTCGAGCACATCGCTGATGGATTTACCCTTGAACCGTACTTCCAGCGTTTCGCGGTTGTAGCGTTTGCCTTTACAGGTTTCGCAATTCACATACACATCAGGCAGAAATTCCATTTCAATTAGGCGCAGGCCGGCCCCTTCGCAGGTTTCGCAGCGACCACCTTTTACGTTAAACGAAAAACGGCCGGGCTTATAACCCCTGATTTTTGCCTCGGGCAGTTGGGCAAATAAATCGCGGATGTCGGTAAACACACCGGTATAGGTTGCCGGGTTGGAACGGGGCGTGCGGCCGATGGGCGATTGATCGACTTCGATTACTTTATCAATAAATTCCAGCCCGTCAATTTTTTTATACGGAAGGGGCTCGGTGCGCGAGTTGAAAAAGTGTCTGTTCAGGATTGGGAAAAGTGTTTCATGGACCAGCGTTGATTTACCACTTCCCGAAACACCCGTAATGCAGGTTAGTGTACCGAGCGGCAGTTTCAGCGTAACATGTTTTAGGTTATTGCCTGCTGCCTCGTGCAGTATTATTTTCTTCCCGTTGCCCGCACGCCTTTCCCTGCGATACCCAATCTTTATTTTTCCGTTTAAGTATTGCGCGGTGATGCTGTTGTTTTTCAGAAACGAACCGGGGTCTCCTTCGGCCACCACCTGGCCGCCATGCCGCCCTGCACCGGGGCCAATGTCAATGATGTAGTCCGACTCCACCATCATTTCCTTATCGTGTTCAACCACCACTACCGTGTTGCCGAGGTCGCGCAGGTCTTTCAATGCTTTAATGAGTTTAGCGTTATCGCGGGCATGCAGGCCTATGCTGGGCTCATCGAGGATGTACATTACCCCAACCAGTTGCGTACCGATTTGCGTGGCCAGCCTGATGCGCTGCGCTTCGCCACCGCTTAAGGTGCGCAACGGGCGGTTCAGGTGCAGGTAATCCAACCCTACATCCAGCAAAAAGCCGATGCGCTTACGTATTTCTTTCAGTATTTCGGTGGCAATTATTTTTTGCTTATCCGTTAGCCGGGTTTCCAGCCCGGTAAACCACTTGTTCAGGCTGGTTATATCCAGCTCGGCCAGTTCGGCAATGTTTTTTCCATCAATCTTAAAATGGAGCGATTCTTTTTTCAATCGCGCACCCTGGCATTCTGGGCAGGTTTTGATGATGGTGAAATCCTCTATCCAGCGTTTAACGGTTTCGGTGCCTTCATCGCGTTGCTTCTGCAAAAAGTTTACAATGCCCTCGAACCGCGTGTTCCATTCTGTTCCCGGGTATTTTACCGAAGGTACGGCTACCGGCACATCATCGCCATAGAGCAAAATTTTAAGTACGTCAGGCGGGATTTCGCGGATGGGAGTGGTGAGCGAACATTTGTAGCGCTTCAGTATCGCCTCCACTTTTTTAAAAATCCAGATGTCGCGGTACTCACCAAGCGGTAAAATTCCACCCCGGCTTATGCTCAGCTGCTTGTCGGGGATAACGGACTCTTCGGTAATCTCTTCAATTTGCCCAAGTCCGTTGCACACCGGGCATGCCCCATAGGGCGAGTTGAAGGAAAAGGTATTGGGCGCAGGCTCATCGTACGATAAACCGGTTACCGGGTCCATCAGAAACCTGGAAAAGTGATGCACCTTTCCGGTTTCTTCCAGCACCATCATCACGCCTTTGCCTTCTTTCAACGCTTTGCTGATGGATTGGCCGATTCGGAAGCGCTCTTTCGCATCAGCAACAATCCGGTCGATTACAATTTCAATGTCATGTATCTTGTACCGGTCAACCTGCATTTTTGCCGTCAGTTCCTTCACTTCACCATCAATGCGCACTTTGGTATATCCCTGTTTTCGTATCTGCACAAACAGTTCGCGGTAATGGCCCTTTCTGCCTTTAACAACCGGGGCAAGCAGCGTTAACTTTTTTCCGCTAAAGTTGTGGAGAACAGCATCGAGGATTTGATCTTCAGACTGCCTGATCATTTTTTCGCCTGTCAAGTATGAAAACGCCTCAGCCGTGCGCGCAAACAACAGGCGCATAAAATCGTAAATCTCCGTAACCGTACCTACCGTTGATCGGGGATTGCGTGATGTGGTTTTTTGTTCGATGGAAATAACCGGGCTCAGCCCGTTAATCTTGTCAACATCCGGCCGCTCCAGGTTGCCGATGAAACTGCGGGCATAAGCCGAAAAACTTTCCATGTACCTGCGCTGGCCTTCTGCATAAATGGTATCGAACGCGAGTGATGACTTGCCGCTGCCGCTGATGCCGGTTATCACCACCAGGTGGTTACGCGGAAAACTTACGTTGATGTTTTTAAGATTGTGCTCCCGTGCGCCAATCACTTCAACAAGCTCGGTTCGGGTTACCTCCTGAAATTTTTTGTTTGTTGCGCGGGGTTTTGCCATGGCACTAATTACAAAAGTGAATTGCGAAATGTTCTCCGGCAACAGGAAATATTTTCTACGACACCGGATGTCAGGCAACATCGTTGCCGGCAACCGCTTTGAGCATGGCAAACCAGTCCTGCCGGTCAAGCGTAACATCAATTGCACCGGCTCCTTCTTTAATTCTGCCGGCATTGGTGGTGCCGAGTATAGGAAACAACCGTGCTGGGTGGCACAGCAGCCAGGCCAGCAACAACTGGCTTACCGTACAGGTGTATTTTGCAGCCACCGATTCCAACTCTTTTTCGGTTGCCTCCGATTGCCCGGAAGCAGTAAAATATTTTCCGCCACCCAGGGGCGACCACGCCATGGGCGAAACCTGGTGCGTCAGCAGTGTATCCACTGTGCCATCGAACAACGCCTTGTTGTTAAACAGCGAAATTTCAACCTGGTTGGTTACCAGCGGAAAGGGAACATAGCGCTGGAGCATCTCGAACTTGGTCCCGCTGAAATTTGAAACACCAAAATACAGGACTTTACCACTTTCCTGAAGCAAACGGAACGCTTCAGCAACCTCTTCCGGGTTCATCAGCGGGTCGGGCCGGTGAATGAGCAACACATCGAGGCGATCGGTACCCAGGTTTTTCAAGGAGTTTTCAACCGAAAGGATAATGTGTTCCTTCGAAGTATCGTAATGTTTGATGCGGTGAGTCGGTCGCGACTTTGAAATCAGTTTAATGCCGCATTTGGTTACCAGCTCCATCCGGTTACGCAATGACGGGTTTCCTTTCAGCACTTTGCCAAACAGTTCTTCATTGGCGTAATCGCCATAAATGTCGGCATGGTCAAACGAGCTGATGCCGGCCTCCAGCGCTGCATGAACAAGCCTGTCAATTTCAGGTACCGGCAGTTTCCAGCGCCAGGCCCCGGCAACAATCCGCGACAGCTGCGGCCCTCCGGCAGTTAAAAATTCCTTCATCGTAAAGCAAATTAATATAAAGAATCGGTGCCGCCCTGCCAGCCCCTGAAAGGCAAGGGTTAAAACGTTTGCAATCCTGATACTTCTGCTAACTTGGCGAAAATTTTCATAGCCTATGCAAGCCGAGATCCTTGATTTTGTTAAACGCAGAAATCCAAACGAACCCGAATTTATCCAGGCCGCTGAAGAGGTAATCCTGTCGGTATTGCCCGTACTGGAAAAGCACCCCGAATTCCGAAAACTGAAAATACTGGAGCGCATGCTCGAACCGGAACGACTCATTTCCTTCCGCGTAACGTGGTTGGATGACAAGGGTGAGGTACAACTGAACCGCGGATACCGCGTACAGATGAACAGCGCCATCGGGCCCTATAAAGGCGGTTTGCGGTTTCATCCTTCGGTAACGCCAAGCGTACTTAAATTTCTGGCCTTTGAACAAATCTTTAAAAATGCACTTACCGGCATACCCATGGGTGGCGGTAAAGGCGGTTCTGATTTCGATCCGAAAGGAAAAAGCGAAAATGAAATCATGAAGTTTTGCCAGGCCTTTATGAGTGAACTTACCCGTCACCTCGGGCATCGCCTGGATGTGCCTGCGGGCGACATTGGTGTTGGCGGCCGTGAAGTAGGGTATATGTTTGGTGCGTACAAAAAGATCAAGAACGAGTTTACCGGTGTGTTTACCGGCAAGGGAATCGGCTGGGGCGGAAGCCTCATCCGCACCGAAGCTACCGGCTACGGCCTCATTTACTTTGCCGAAAACATGCTGCACACAAAGAACGAATCCATAAAAGGAAAAACCTGCCTGGTGTCGGGCTCCGGCAATGTTGCCCAGTATGCCATTGAAAAAATCATCCAGCTTGGCGGAAAGCCCGTTAGCGCTTCCGACTCCGATGGGTTTGTGTATGATGCCGAAGGCATAACGCTGGCCAAACTGGAGTTCATTAAAGATTTGAAGAACAACAGGCGCGGCCGGATTAAGGAGTATGCCGAAAAATATAAAGGTGTTGTTTACACACCCATTGATGCAAAAGCCGCAAGCAATCCGCTTTGGAACATCAAAGCGGATTGTGCATTTCCATGCGCTACCCAAAACGAGGTGAACGGCAACGATGCCAAAAACCTGGTGAAAAACGGAGTTAAACTGGTGGGCGAAGGGGCCAACATGCCGGTAACCATCGAAGGCATTAACGTGCTGATTGATAACGGCATTATGTACTCGCCCGGTAAAGCAAGCAATGCAGGGGGCGTGGCCACTTCGGGCCTGGAGATGACCCAAAACTACATGGGCAGCAATTGGACCCGCGAAGAGGTGGATGCCAAACTACAGGGTATTATGAAAAACATTCACGATACCTGCCTTGCGGCAGCCAACGAATACGGCAAACCCGGTAACTACATGGTGGGTGCCAACATAGCCGGATTTTTAAAAGTAGCCAATGCCATGAAAGCGCAGGGTGTGATATAACCTTCATTGTAAATTCTCGTATATAAAGCCCATCTGTTGGGCTTTTTTTATTGAATTTAAACGCTGCTGTTATGAAACGATTTCTTTTACTGGTGCTTCCGCTGTTATTATGGGCATGCTCTGACGATGAGGGCATTACCGTTGAGCGAACTAAAAACGATTACCAGCCAAACACAATAGGTTCAACCTGGACCTACTCATCCCTTTTTGATTTCACTCAAACGGTCACAAATGGGGCTAAAATAATTGATGGCAAAAAGTATTTTGAATACAAAATCCAAACGGATGGGCTGGGTTCGTTCAAAACCTATGCACGCAAGGAGGGAAGCAGCTACATTAATCGAGAACTGTTTCCCGGCCAGTTCGATGATGGCGAATACATCTTTTTAAAAGATGAACCGGAAGGCACCTATTGGACTGAAGTGAGCTATGATGAAGAGGGCACCGAAACCACTGACTTGCTGTTTATTGTTGAAACCAATGAAACCCTTACGGTGGGCGGAGAAACATTCACGGATGTGATTATCGTAGAGGTTTCTTCCATGACCGAGGGCGCTACCGAGCCTTATATCCTGTATTACCATTATGCCAAAGGCGTTGGGCTTATCCGCATCTCTGATGACAATGGATTTGTCGATACCGACCTGGTAAACTATTTAATAAAGAACTAAGTATATGCTTGTTACCACCACGCACACCATCGAAGGGAAGAAAATAACCCAGTATTACGGGCTTGTGTCCGGTGAAACCATTATCGGGGCAAACCTGGTGAAGGATTTTTTTGCCGGCATTACCGACATCGTAGGCGGGCGTTCGGGTGCCTACGAGCGCGTGCTGAAGGAAGCCAAAGAGAGCGCCCTTGCCGAAATGGTGCAGCAGGCCCAGGCCAAAGGCGCCAACGCGGTAATCGGGGTTGACCTGGATTATGAAACCGTTGGTTCCGGCTCCAGCATGCTAATGGTTACGGCCTGTGGAACAGCCGTACGGGTGGAATAGCCGTTATTTTTTCCTGCGATAAAAAACCAGGTGCGGAATGTGCCCGTCCACCTCTTCGCTTAAGGTATAGTAACCCCATCCATCAAGGCTAAACGTAATGCCCTCGCCCCGGGCTTCGGGTGCATAGGGCAACACCTCGGGGGTTCTTTTCAATGCTTCTGAAATCGTTTCGTTCGGTTTTCGTTTCCAGTAATAAACCGAGCTGTAATCCTTTATCAGAATTTTCGATCCATCGGGCGAAATATCTCCGGCAACCACCTGGTTAAAGTAACGCGGATGGTACCCCTTTTCCTCACCAAGACGGTTAAAGTCGAGCCCGGCAACAGCCAGTTCGGCAGTAATAACTTCAGTAGTTGATTGCGGGAAGGGCAGGCGGTAGAGGTTCACTTTTTTTTCGCGCTTGGAGATAATGAATAAATCTTTCGTAAGCGGATCGACCAGTAATGTTTCGGCATCGCGGTTGCCATCCGGGTAAACAAATGTTATCGAATCAACCGCCTGGATAACCGTATCGGCACCTTTAAAAACCGGCTCTTCAATCCGGTAAATGTATTTAAATTCATAGCGCGCATCGTTATCACCAATCTCACCGATATAAACGTAGCTTTTGGTCGAGTCCGGGCCCGGCCCCGTGGTAATGTCTTCCCAATCGCGGTTTTTTATACCGGGCAAATTCACGCGCATCATCGTGCGGCCAAGGGAATCAATCAAAAAAATCCGCGCTTTGTCGCCACTGTCGTTGTGCGTCCAGAGCATGCTGCGGTTGCGATAACTCACGGCAATGCCCGAAGCCTCATTGATGGACCGATCGGCCAGTTGCCCCAGGCTTATGCCAGGGTCGAAAAGTTTTTCATTAACCTGCGTTGGCACACGGCTGTCGCAGCTCCACAACAAAAAAGCAGGAAGAATAAGTACCGGAAACTTCATTTGGTAAAACGTGGCGCGAATATAAGGAGGTTGGTATCCAAATCAAGCGGGTTTACGCACGGAAGGGCAACGGGCTATTTCAATACCACCGTTGCTTACACGTGAAATATGTCAGGTGATAAAACCGTTGCGGCCATCATGTTACATTCCTGCTCTTCCTGCCTGCGGGCAACAATTTTGTAATTTGCGCCATGGTGAACGATGACCTGCAGCCTGATGACAGCGAGGAGGAACTCCTGTTCGAACACCACCGCATCGTTGCCGATCCGGGGCAAAGCCTGCTGCGCATTGATAAATTTCTGAACGACCGGCTGCCCAACGTTACGCGCACCAAAATCCAGAAAGGAATTGATGACGGTTTTGTTACCGTTAACGGCAAGCCTGTAAAATCAAATTACAAAGTTCACCCCAGCGATGTTATTGTTATCTCCCTGCCCGAACCCCCGCGCGATACCGACATTGTTCCGGAAAACATTCCGCTCAACATCGTTTTCGAAGATGACCACCTGCTGGTACTAAACAAACCGGCCGGTATGGTGGTGCACCCGGCTTACCAGAACTGGAGCGGTACCCTGGTAAATGCCCTTGCCTATCACTTCCAAAACCTTCCGCAACTTCCGGGCAACGAAGGAAAGCCGGGACTGGTTCACCGTATTGATAAAGACACATCGGGCTTGCTGGTCATCGCCAAAACTGAAGCCGTTATGACAGGCCTTGCCAAACAGTTTTTCGATCACACCATTGAACGCACCTACTGGGCATTGGTGTGGGGCGAGCCCAGTCCTTCCGAGGGAACCATTTCCGTACATGTTGGCCGCAGCCTGAAAGACAGGCGCGTGATTGCCGCCTTCCCCGAGGGCGATATGGGCAAGCATGCCGTAACGCATTACCGAACCCTTAAGCCACTGCGCTATGTGTCGTTGGTGGAATGCCGGCTGGAAACCGGCCGCACCCACCAGATCCGGGCGCACATGAAGTACATCGGCCACCCGCTCTTCAACGATGCCACCTATGGCGGTGACCAGGTGGTAAAGGGAACGGTGTTTACCAAGTACAAACAATTTGTTCAAAACTGTTTTAAGCTGATGCCGCGCCAGGCGCTGCATGCCAAAACGCTGGGCTTTATCCATCCCGTTACCGGCAAGAAATTGCAATTCGATTCTGAATTACCCGATGATTTCCAGGCGGTGCTGGAAAAGTGGGAAAAGTACGTGCAGCACAATTAGGTTTTGTTATCAGCAATTATTCTTCACACCAAAAAGCGTGACACAGCATAGCAGGAAGATGCTGAACGGTAATGGGTTTGAAAAAGCGTGAAGAATAGAATACCCGGCACCGGACAGGTGCCAGCCGGACGGCACCGGTTTGGGTTACTTACCCGATTTTAAACTGCGATCCGTTTTCAATGCCTGGCGGATTTCTTTCATCGCAGCGCGCTTGAAACGCCTGTATTGCGACTCATCGCGGGAAGTTACCAGCATATTTTTAATGTAAGCCAGCACCTTCTCGGTTTGCGATTGGTCCAACGCATTGAGTGATTCCAGGATCTGCAGCTTTTGCGTGGCTGTGGTCATGGTTGTAGTGGTTGATACTGTAAAGATAACGTTTATGCGCCAAAAAAGTTTGCTGTAACCTATTGATAATGAAAAGGTAACGGTCGGTTAACCGACATTCAGGCCGGAAAAAAAGCCCCTTCCGGCAGCCATTTGCCCGGTGGGGTAATGGTTCATTAATTTCCGGTTCATGTATCTTTAATTCATGAAGAAACCGTCCCACTCCAAGAGCACCCTCAGCGTACATGCCGGTTCGCCTGGCGATACCCAGTTTGGCGGCCTGGTTACCCCGCTGTTCCCGGCCGCAGCGTACGACTACCACGGGGGCGTGCGCTACCCGCGCTATTTTAACACACCCAACCACCGCGCTGCCGCTGAAAAAATTGCCGCATTGGAAAACACCGAAGACACACTGGTGTTCAGTTCGGGCATGGCCGCCATTTTCACCGCCATCATGGCGCAGGTTAAAGCCGGTGACCACCTGGTTTTTCAAAACGACCTGTATGGCGGAACGCACCATGCCGTTGTGAATGAGCTGAACCGCTATGGTGTTGACTATTCCATGGTGGATGCGAGCGATCTGAAAAATATCGAAAAGGCCATTCGCAAAAATACGCGCGCCATCTACGTGGAGACGCCCTCCAACCCGTTGCTGAAAATAACCGACCTGGCCGGTGTGGTGCGCATCGCAAAAAAAAATAAACTGGTTACGCTCATCGACAACACCTTTGCTTCACCGGTAAATCAAAACCCGGCCGACCTCGGCATTGATATTGTGCTGCACAGCGGCACCAAGTACATTGGCGGCCACAGCGACCTAATGTGCGGGGTGGTGGCGGCCTCCAAAAAGTTTATTGAACCCATCAAGCAAAGTGCGCTGCACTTTGGCGGCAATGCCGATGCCAACACCTGCTGGCTGGTGGAGCGCAGTGTAAAAACCATTGTGCTGCGCGTGCGCCAGCAAAACGAAAATGCCCTGTACCTGGCGCAGTGGCTGGCGGCAAACAAAAAGATCGGAAACGTTTTTTACCCTGGCTTAAAAAATCACCCCGGCCATGCCATTGCCAGAAAGCAAATGCCGGGCGGCTTTGGCGGCATGCTCTCCTTTGAAGTTACGGGCGATGCCGACCGGTTCATTTCGCGGCTTGAGCTGATAAAGCCCGCGGTGAGTTTAGGCGGGGTTGAATCCACCATTAACCAGCCGCACAAAACTTCGCATGCCAAATTAACTCCGGCCGAGCGAAAGAAGGTAGGTATTTCTGACAAGCTGCTGCGGCTTTCGGTTGGGATAGAAGACGTACAGGATCTGATTAACGATATCGGTGCGGCTGTAAAAGCCGGTTAGGATTTAAGCCGACCTGTCTGCCGAACAGACAGGCACTTATTGCAAACGCTTCTGTATTTTTTATTCTACTCACAAATTGCTTGTTTTTTCAAGGTGTTCGTGAATACTAAAAGCATTTCCCCCTCGCACATTTTTATAATTCAAATAAGCGAAGCGATTCACGAGCACCGCTAAAAGACAAATTATATAATCAAGCAATTCTATTGCTACTGCACAAATGGAACACTTGCCCGTCCGGCAGATTGGCTTTTACCCCAGCCGACCTCCTGGAAAAGCAGTAGGGCCTTTTTTCGCCAACGAACGGATTAAAAACGTAAATTTCTGGATAGAAAGATGACATACGAATCAGAGAAAATAACAAGAAAGAAAAGAATTGACCAGCAGCTAAAGGCTGCCGGTTGGCTTATCATTCCTTACGCTGAGGGAATGGACTTATCCTGCGGAAAAGAAAGGCAAGAAATCAAAGGAATATTCGTTCAAGAACCACCTGTGAAAATAGCTGCGGAGAAAAAAGTAAAATACAAAAAAGTAAAAGCGTAAATGTATTACGCCCTTACCGGGATAAGTTCCAATTGCTTTTTCTGTTTCCAAAACGAAGACTTCACTTCCTTAACTACCCCGCAAGCGCGTTAACAATACCCAGCGCTTTGTCCAGTTCCTGCTCGCTGTTGTATATGTGCGTGCAGTGGCGAACGCCAAACTCATCGCCTTGTGAACGGGGGCGCATGCGGCCGCGGTTCCAGAATTCATCCTGCAGCCGGGCGCCCGTAAGACCGGCCACATTGTACACGGTAATGCCCGCGCACATCGCTTCATCAGCCGGGGAAAAGATTTTTACCTTCGGCATTTTCCGCAATCCATCGCGCAGGTAGCTGCCCAGGAATTTAATGCGGTCGTACACGCGCTGCGGGCCGACTTCGTTGTGAAAGTCCAGCGCGGCATCCATGCCAATCATTACCGAATAATTTCCGGTGCCCCGTTGCGTAAACCGGAAGCCTTCGTCCTCGCGGTTGTTCCACTGGTAGCTGCTTACGGTAGTCCATAACGTTTTGATCAGTTCCGGCCGCACCCACATAAAGCCGGTGCCGGGCGGGGCGCCCATCCATTTATGGAAGCAGCCTACGTACGCATCGCAGCCGATAGCAGCCACATCCACGTTAATTTGTCCGATGGTTTGCGCGCCATCCAGCACGGTAATGATTCCCCTGGCTTTTGCCTCTGCGCAAATTTCCTTCACCGGCAGGATTGCCCCGCTGCCGGTAAGCATGTGCGACAGCATCAGCACTTTTGTTTCGGGGGCCAGCGCGTTGCGGATGATGGACAGCACTTCATCGTTGCTGCGGATGGGTTTGGGCAACACCGTTTCGCGGTATTTAATGCCTTCGCGTTTTTCACGCACCATCCACGAGCTTCGTCCGCCTCCATGCTCCTGGTTGCTGGTGAGCACTTCATCGCCCCGGTTGAGCTCAAGCCCCAGGGCAATGTAGCTCATGGCGCTGGTTACGTTGTCGGTCAAAGCAATGCTGGGCGCATCGGCATTTATCAGTTGGGCTATTTTTTTCCGAATGTCAGGCATGGGGTAGTAGCCGCTAATCCACCCGATGTCCGTCTTGTAATCCCAGTCGGCCACATCGGCAGCCAGTTTTTGAAAATGTTCTGCCACCTTTTGCACCACCACCTTGGGCATGGCGCCAACGGTTCCGGTATTGAAGAACACCTTGTCTTTCGACAGCATAAAGCTGTCGCGGATTTTTTTCCAGTAGTCGGGATCGTTTGGGTTTGGAAGTTCCGGGGCCGGTTCGCCAAATACGTTCATTGCCGGCAGGGCCAGCGATGAAAGCGCCAGCGATTTGAGTACGGTTCTGCGGGTGCTCATGGCTGTCCTTACTCCACTTCCACAATCATCTCCACTTCAACGGCAATGTTGGAGGGCAGCGAATTCATGCCAACGGCCGAACGGGCGTGCATACCCCTGGGGCCGAACACGGCCACCATCAGATCGGAAAAGCCGTTGATCACTTTGGGCTGATCGGTAAACGTATCGGTGCAGTTTACCATGCCCAGCACTTTAACGATGCGCTTTACTTTTTTCAGGTCACCGATTTCGGCTTTCAGGGTTGAGAGCATGGCAATGCCCACCTGCCGGGCGGCCATGTAACCCTCTTCCATGGAAAGATCCTTTCCTATTTTGCCCTGGATGTTGGTGCCATCGGCTTTGGTGGGGCCATGCCCTGCCAGGTAAATGAGATTTCCCGTACGCACGGCACGCACATAGTTGGCCATGGGTGCGGGTGGTGTAAACAAGTCTATTTTCATTTCCTTGAGTTTGGCTTCAGGGTCCTGTGCCGGCAGGAGCATCGGAGAAATCAACAGGAAGAGGAGCATTATTCGGGTCATGGCGGTACGGTTAAGTTTTACAGATTCATTAAGTTGCTGCCGGCAAAAAAACGCTGCCAGCCTGATAAACTTAGCTTGTTCCGTTAACATCAACAACTATGCCTGCAAAAGAAAAAATCCGGTGCGCCTGGTGCCTGAAATTCGAACAATACATCGAATACCACGATACCGAATGGGGTGTGCCCGTACATGACGACCGCAAACACTTTGAATTTCTGATCCTGGAAGGAGCCCAGGCCGGCCTGAGCTGGTCAACCATTTTGAAAAAGCGCGAAGGGTACCGAAAGGCCTTTGCGGATTTTGACCCTGAGAAAGTAGCCCGCTTTACCGAAAAGAAACTGGAAAAAATCCTGCTCGACACGGGCATTGTCAGAAACCGGCTCAAAGTATTTTCCGCGGTAAACAATGCCAAACGATTTCTGGAGATTCAGAAAGAGTTCGGAAGTTTTGATGCCTACATCTGGCAGTTTGTTAACAACAAGCCTATCGTAAACAAGTGGAAAACGTTAAAGCAGGTTCCGGCCACGACTAACGAATCGGATGCGCTGAGTAAGGACCTCATCAAACGCGGGTTTAAGTTTGTAGGCAGCACGGTAATGTATGCCCACATGCAGGCCTGCGGACTGGTGAATGACCACCTGGTGGATTGCTGGCGGTATGATAAGATAAATCGTTAGTTGTT
>JAGUUF010000078.1 GCA_020063545.1 Cytophagales bacterium | reverse complement strand
GGTGATTATGGTGGTGCAGTTCTTCAGCACGGGTTCACATTTTCTTAACACCGAAGGCGTCATCAGTGGCATGCACTACCTGCTGCTGGCCTGGGTGGTTTTATCATTTTTAAAACTGGTGAATAAGGTCAGCCACACTGCGATTCATTTATTTTTGTACATTTGTGCCACTGAAATAATACCCTTTCTCATCATTATCAAGGTTTATAAGTAGGTGACCCTGTTACGTGTTGATATGAGCGAAAAAGTGAACGACAGGATGCGTAAAGTAAAAAGCATTCTGGTTACGCAAGAGGCCCCCACAGATCCGAATTCGCCATATTTTAAACTGGCCGAGAAATTTAACCTGAAAATTGATTTCAGGCCGTTCATCCAGGTTGAGCCTGTTCCCGTAAAGGAATTCCGGAAGCAGAAGGTTGATATCCTTAACCATACGGCAATAATTTTTACCAGCCGCCATGCCGTTGATCATTTCTTCCACATCTGCAACGAACTGAAGATTGAGATGCCGGCCGATATGAAATATTTCTGCATTTCCGATCAAACCTCCAATTACCTGCAGAAGTACATCGTTATCCGGAAGCGTAAAATTTTTACCGGTCTTAAAACCACCCAGGATCTGCTGGAGATTATGAAGAAGCACAAAAACGAGAAGTACCTCTTTCCGTGCTCCGATATCCGCAAAAGCGACATTCCGGATTTTCTTCGCGAAAACGGATTTGATTTTACCGAGGCCATCATGTACCAGACCGTGGCCAGCGACCTGTCGGACCTGAAAGAAGTATATTACGACATCCTTGCCTTCTTTAGTCCCTCCGGCATATCTTCTCTGTTCGCCAACTTTCCTGATTTTAAACAAAATAATACCCGCATTGCTGCGTTCGGTCCTGCAACGGCCAGGGCCGTTCAGGATGCCGGGCTCATACTGGATATTGAGGCACCCCTTCCGAATGCACCCTCCATGACCGGGGCCATTGAACTGTACATTAAGCAGGTTAACGGGGCTAAATAACCCCTTCATTTATTGTATTTTACAAAGTGTTGTTTTTTATTACACTTTAATTACACCACCGTTGAAAGTGTGCGGAAAAAGCGTTTACTTTAAATCCTGCATTTTTGTGCATCATGCTTAAGAAAGGTCTTTATACCATTTTTTGCCTTCTGTTGCTCGCTGCCGGTACGGTTATGGCCCAGCAAGACGCCCACTTTACCCAGTACATGTTTAACTCACTATACCTTACCCCCGCGGCAGCCGGTGTGGATGGTGTAACTGAAGCAACGATTATCCACCGAAGCCAGTGGCTGGGTTATGAATCTTCATTTGGCGATGGCACCGCTCCGACCAGCCAGATTTTAACGTTTAACTCACCTATCTATAAACTGAAAAGCGGTTTTGGCGCCTATGTGTTAAACGATAAACTCGGCCCGCAAAACAACCTTGAAGTTCAGGCCATGTATGCCTACCACCTCGGTATAAAAGAAAACAAACTGAGTTTTGGGATTAAACTGGGCATGTACTCCCAAACACTCGATTTCGATAAATACCGGGCCATACAACCCAACGATCCGTTGCTGACAGTTTATGATCCGATATCGGGCACCTACGTTCCCCGCACGGGCAGGGAGTCTCAGATCCGTCCTGATCTGGGCGTTGGCATCATGTATCGCAGTGAAAAATATTATGCGGCCATCGGCATGAACCACTTGTTAAAGTCGGAGTTTGATTTTGGTGTGAGCCAGCGAAATGCCCTGGAAAACCACATGAACATTACCGGGGGTTACTTTTACGATGTGAACTTTGACCTGCAGATTAACCCGACTGTCCTGATAAAAACCGATTTTAACGAATTTTCCATGGACCTGGGTGTAATTGCCACCCTTCGCAATACGATGTGGGGCGGGCTTTCGTTCCGATCAGGAGAAGCCGCCAACCTGTTGCTGGGGTATAGCTTTTTAAAGGATAAATCGCTGCGACTGGGATATTCCGTTGATTTTGTGGTGAAAGACAGAGCCGCCAAAGAAAACTTTTCGCACGAGTTCATGCTAACCTACCAGTTACCGGTTAGCGTGGGTGTCGGCAAAAAGGTAGTCAGGACCCCCCGGTACAGGCATTAACGGTAAATTATTTTGGTTTTCAACAGATTTTGTAGAATTTGGTAATCAATTGTTTCAAAAAATAAGACGATAAGCGGTATTTTCGAAACTCAAAATGCAAACTGAATCAGTACGTATGAATAAGGCGGCTTCATCAAAATATGCAATCATTCTTTTAGGTTTAGCAGCCAGTGCCTGCGGCCTGTTGGGCATCGGGGGAGGTAAAGGCGGAGATGGCGGTGAACTTGTCGGAGTTGCCGGACGGCAAGGCTGGGTAATGACCCGCCCCTTCGGTATGGTGCCGATCCCGGCAGGAACATTTCACATGGGGCAGGCTGATGAAGATCCGGCATCTACTCAGATTAACTATAACAAGCAGGTTACCATCGGCTCGTTCTTTATGGACGATACCGAGATAACCAACAATGAGTACCGGCAGTTTACCAATTACCACCTGGTTGAAAACGGAAGCATAGAAGGTTTTGAAACCGTTGACCAGGAAACATTTAAACAAAAGTATTATCCGGATACCACCGTGTGGGTACGCGATTTCGCCCACCACATGGGCGACCCGATTCAGGACTATTATTACTGGCACCCCGGCTATGATGATTACCCTGTAGTGGGCATCAACTGGGATGCTGCAGTCTTTTTCGCAAACTGGAGGACCGCCTACTGGAACGATTACCGCAAGAGCGTTGGCGAGTTTCCGATGCCCAGCTTCCGCCTGCCTTCCGAAGCAGAGTGGGAGTATGCTGCACGTGGCGGCCGCGACATGGCGAAATATCCGTGGGGTAACCCGTACATCCGCAACTCAAAAGGATGTATGTTGGCCAACTTCAAGCCCGGCCGCGGTAACTTTTACGATGACGGCTTTGCCTACACCTCACCGGTTATGGCGTATTTCCCTAACGACTATGGATTGTATGACATGGCGGGTAACGTAAGCGAATGGTGCCTCGATGATTTTAACCCGGCATCCGTTCCTACAGTTTGGGATTTGAACCCCCAGTTTATTGATCCGCGAACAAACCCGGAAGACTCGCGCTACAATGCAAAGATTGCGCCCAAGAAAGTGGTTCGTGGCGGGTCATGGAAAGATGTGGCGTATTACCTGGAAACAGGTACAAGAACGTATGAATTCAAAGACTCTACCCGTGCTTACATCGGGTTCAGGTGTGCGCTTACCCACCTGGGTCGGTCATCGGGAAGGGAATTTTAACAAATAAAAACTCTCGTTATCTTTAACCTATATCAAAAAAGAAAAACACTTAAACCCATACTACAATGAGCAAGAAAAAAGGCGGATTTGCTGAGCTACTCTTTAAAACCATAATGCCAAAAGTTTATGGTATTGGTGCGGCAGTTGTAATTGTCGGTGCGTTGTTTAAAATTCTGCACCTTACCGGGGCCGACCAGATGCTGATGGTTGGTCTGCTTACGGAGGCTGCCATCTTCTTTTTAAGCGCGTTTGAACCGGCTGCAAAAGAAACCGACTGGACCAAAGTATATCCCGAACTGGCCGAAGACTATGAGCCTTCGGTTACCTCACCCACAGTTCGCAAGCCCGGCCACTCAACCGAATCACCTCTTCTCAAAATTGATGAAATGTTAAAAACAGCAAAGATTGACCAGAACCTTCTCGATAACCTGGGCAAAGGCTTAACCAACCTGGCTGACTCGGCAAAGCAAATGAACAACCTTTCGAATGCAGCCGTGGCCACCAACGAGTACGCAACCAACGTAAGGACCGCATCGAAGGCCCTGGCCGATATGAATGCCTCCTATAAAACCGCTATCGAAGCGGTAGGCTCAATGGCCAATGCCTCGAAAGATGCCGGTGAATATCATTCGCAGGTACAAAAGGTTACGAAAAACCTGGCCGCGCTCAATTCAGTTTATGAAATGGAATTGAAAGATGCCGACAGCCATGTGAAGAACATGAACAAGTTCTATGAAAGCCTTACCGGTGCCATGCAGGGACTTACCAAAGTTGGTGAAAACACTACGAAGTTTACGAACGAATTAGGCAAACTGACCGACAACTTAACATCGCTGAACAAAGTATATGGCAGTATGCTTACCGCGATGAAAGGCGGAGGACAGGGCTGATTCAGCATACAGATAATATTGGGTTTAAGTTTTTAAGTATTTAAACAGTACAAAAAATGGCAGGTAAAAAAGAAACCCCGCGGCAGAAGATGATCGGTATGATGTACCTTGTACTTACCGCCCTTCTGGCCCTCCAGGTGAGCAATGCAGTGTTGGAGAAGTTCGCCATTATCAACGGTACACTTAACCAGCTTATTGAGGAAACGGAGAAATCCAACAACCAGCAATTGAATAAAATAATTGAAGAGGGAGGAAAGAGCGAAGTGGAGAAAATCAAGAGCGCTGTTGAACGCGCCCAGAAAGTGAGGGAACTCACCGCTTCAACTTCGGCCTGGATTGAGGGCCTGAAAAAGAAAATGCTGGAAGTTTCGGGTTCCGATAAAGTGGATGAGAAAGTTATCAACAACCACGGATCGGCTGTTGCCACCATGATGATTGACAAGAAATCGCCTTGGGGACGTGACTTCGAAGCAAAACTCAACGATTATGTAAAGCAACTCAATGCACTTACTGGCGAAAATTACGGCACATTGGCGCGGGCCCCTAAAGATATTCCGGAAT
>JAGUUF010000351.1 GCA_020063545.1 Cytophagales bacterium | reverse complement strand
GTCTTTAAATGCAACCGACTCGGCTGAAAGGGTGGCTTTTCACACGCCATTTCAGCAAGGCCGAATCGGGCCTTTACACAGTTACTTAGTCGTTACCGGGCAGCAGTAACCAAACTGCTCTACAACCATTTTCTTCCCAATCTGGCAGACTTTGATGCGGTACGCTGGACAATCATTGCGCTGGGCTGCGTTTTCTTTGCAACTACCTTTATAAAGGTTAAGCGGGGCTTGGTGGTTAGCTATTTCTCCTTTTTTCTTTACCTGGCCACACTTGCGTATGTGATAGCGTTTGTAATCATCAACCAGTTTGATCCCAATGCCGTTATTATTCTGATTCTTGTAATAGGAGCCAGCACCGTAGTGATGAACAGTGTATTCTACTACAGTCTGCAATGTGCCCATATTTTGTTGGCTGCATTGGTAACGTACATCAGTCATGATTTCGAAAGCAGCCAAACCGTTGCATTACTGAATTTGGTGATGGCGATGGTGGTATCCGGAATTGTGGTAGCCATTCGATCGAAGTTAATTGCGAGCGTAAGAGAGTCGCACAATAATCTTGAAAAACTTAACGTGATGTCAATTGTGGCAAATAAGGATGGACAAATTGTTTATGTTAGCCCATCGGTGCAAAAGCTATTGGGCTACCATCCGGGGGATTTGGTAAAAGACGGATGGTGGCAGTCGGATAACCTGCGCGAGGGATGGATTAGCCGCGACTACATCATCAACTATCCCAATATTTTGCCGCGGGACCTGGTTTCGCTTGAAACCACCGTTCGTGACAAAGAGGGAAAAACCGTGTGGTTAAACTGGGCAAACTCAGTACTGCCCAATGGCAGTTACATTGGCGTTGCACTGGATATTACCAAATACAAAACCCGCCAGGCGTAATGCAACAACGGAGGATTGAAACCCGGTTTACCGGTACAAATCAAACTGGCGGTAGCCTTCCTCGGCCCGCATCTTTCCACGATTAACATAGTAATTTCTATCCGTTGGAGCCGAGGTGCCGAGTCCGTCAACATACCGGTTACACAGGCAGAAAAATGCGGCAATTAATACCGTGTCGTGAATTTCTTTATCGGTAGCTCCGGCACTTCGGGCACGTTCAATTTGCCGAGGCGTAACTTCCTTACCGCTTTGCTGAACACTTGCGGCAATGCTTAACAGCGCTTTCAATTTTTCAGATATGTCTTTTGATTCAAAATCCTCCTTCAATTTATCAAGGGTTTTGATATCGCATTGAAGGTAATGTTGGGCAATGGCGCCATGGGCATTCTGGCAAAAAAAGCAGTCGTTCAGGTAGGAAACGTATGTAGCAATAAGTTCGCGTTCACCGCGCGAAAGTGTATGGTCATCACGAAGCAATACTTCGGCAAGTTCGTTCAGGTGTTTTGCGGTTTCCGGCCGGAAGGCCATCAGGCCGCGGATTCCGGGTAGTCCTTCGGGAATATTGATATATGCCATACACTCAGCTTTTGATCAGATTTTTTTCTCGTGCAAAAAACATGGCTATGAAGCCGACCAGAAAGACAAAAGAAAACAGGAATAAGGCGTTTCCATAACCGCCCAGTATTTCAACCAGCCACCCAACAAAAAATACGGCTGCAGCGGTAAAGGTGCGGCCGATATTGAAGCAAAACCCAGTGGCTGAAGACCGAACCTCTGTGGGAAACAATTCCGGAATATAAACATTCAGTACACCCTGGCTCATCCCGAAGAAAAAAGCAATACCTGCCATTTGAATGTAACTGAAAACGGTAAGGGCATGATTGAGTTTAAACAGTATAAAACTGAGTGTAAACACAGCCGCGAAGCAAAGTAGTAATGCACGTTTAACTCCTATAAGGTTACTCACCCAGCCGGAGATAAACCCGCCCAATAAACCACCGGTTGCAAAAAGCATCATGCTCAGGCCGCGCTCCTGCTGTCCATCGGAGTTGGTAACGAGGGTCTGAACCCAGGTGGGAAGCCAGGAGAAAATTGCCCATAACCCGATGAGCATTGAGCCATATACGGTACATCCTATAAAGAGGTCGAAGGCCAGGGAACGATGAAAAAGCGATACCTTGCCGGGCTTCTTTTCCTGCGCCTGCTTTTTCCAATGTATGGATTCGCGAAGAAAAAATTGTGATGCAATGCCGAGGAACAGGGGAATGCTACCAACTAGAAAGCCGCTTCGCCAGTTCGAAATAAAATACGTGATCAACCCGGCAGCGAAAATACCAATCGGAATGGTTACAGAAAGAATTCCCAGTGCCACGTTCCGTGATTTTT
This sequence comes from Cytophagales bacterium, assembly GCA_020063545.1. Taxonomy (GTDB): domain Bacteria; phylum Bacteroidota; class Bacteroidia; order Cytophagales; family Cyclobacteriaceae; genus UBA2336. The sequence continues at coordinate 1,975 of JAGUUF010000351.1, read as the reverse complement.
CGGGCCATTCTTCGGCTACCAGGATGGTCGTGGCTACCAGGATGCCACCAACACCCAAGCCCGTTAAAAAGCGAAGCACACCCAGCAGTTGCCAGCCTTGTACAAATGAGGTGAGTAATGTAAATGTACCGATAAAGGCAATCGAAATCTGAACACCCGGCTTTCGCCCGAACCGGTCGCTCAGAAACCCGATGAGCAACCCTCCGGTCATCATGCCGAACAAATAAGCAGAGTTGATAACGGCACTCGTTTCATCGGCATTTTGTTTTAAACTAACCGGCAACAATTCGGCTAATGCAACGGGTAAATACGAAGACATTAATGTTGCAGTAATTCCGCCAAATATGCTCACTGTAAAACACAGGGCATACAGGGTGTACAGGTACGTGTGGGTACGCGGGGCGGAACTTGTGATGGCGTTCAAGGGCTATTTGTTTTTCAAATGGTCATACCCTTGGGCAGGCCGGTAGTATCCCTTTGTCTTTAATCGTTCGGCCATTTCGGCATAGTACCTCGGGTCGGTCGGTGCTATCGTGTTTAATCCGTCAACGTAGCGGTTGTAGAGGCAAAACAGTGCAGCAATAAGCACGGTGTCGTGAATTTCGAGATCGGTGGCACCAAGTTGTTTCGCCCGGTTAACAGCTTCAGCAGTTACGCTTTTTCCGCTCTCCTGCACCTGCGAGGCAATGGTGAGCAGTGCTTTCATTTTATCGCTTATCGGGGCGCGGTTGTAATCTTCTTTGATTTTCTGCGTTGTTTCATGTTCACCCAGGAAGGCATCGGCAGCAGCGGTATGCGAGGTTGCACAGTAAACGCAGTTGTTTTTGTACGAGACCAGTGTGGCAATCCATTCCCGTTCAGCTTCGGTAAGGGAAGAAGGCCCGCGTAACAACAGTTGCGTCAATTCACGTAAGGGTTCGGCAGTGTGGCGGTTAAATTCAAGCAGGCCGGTTACACCGGGCAGGTGCTCTTCAAGCGAAATGTATGGCATTCTTTCTTTTTCGGGCAAAATAAGTATTCTATCGAATGATTCAAGTACTTTTATAATTCTTGTTAAGGACTACGTTGCAACATATTTTTTATGGGAAAAAAGGATAAACGTATTGATGCTTACATCGCGAAGGCCCAACCTTTTGCCAAACCAATTTTGAATCATTTACGCGAGTTGGTTCACGAGGCTTGTCCCGATGTGGAGGAGTCCATCAAATGGAGTTTTGCTTCGTTTGATTTCAAAGGTCCGCTTTGTTCGATGGCCGCATTTAAGCAACATGTTGCTTTCGGGTTCTGGAAAATGAAGTTATTAAACGATCCGGACAATGTCCTTCAGCCCATGAAATCAGAAGGAGGAACCGCAATGGGTAACCTGGGCCGGATTACGTCACTCAGCGATTTGCCCCCGGATAAAATTATTGTGAGTTTTATAAAGCAAGCTGCTGAATTGAATGAAACTGGTGTAAAACTTCCAACTCAGAGAAGAGCGCCAAAAAAAGAAATTAAACCGCCTTCCTATTTCCTCCATGCATTAAAGAGAGATAAAAGAGCATCTCAGACTTTCGATGCATTCAGTCCGTCACACAAACGCGAGTACCTGGAGTGGATTACAGAAGCCAAAACCGAAGCCACCCGCGAAAAACGATTGAAGCAGGCCATCGAATGGATGGCTGAAGGCAAGCCGCGAAACTGGAAGTACATGCGAAAATAGTCATCGCTGGCTTATCAGGTACTGCTTCGGAGTAATGCCAAACTTCTTTTTGAAGGCAGCTATGAAATGACTCGGATTGGAATACCCGATTTGAAAAGCCACTTCGTTTACGTGAACCTGTCCCTTATCGAGCAGTACCCTGGCATGATCAAGTTTATGGTCAAGCAAATACCCGTAAACCGTGTTTCCGTAAATCTGCTTAAACCCGTTTTTTAGCTGGTATTCATTCAGGCCGCTGATCTTTGCCAACTCGCGGATGGCTGGCGGGTTATC
>JAGUUF010000075.1 GCA_020063545.1 Cytophagales bacterium | reverse complement strand
GCTGCCCGGGCTTTTCACAGCATCGTAATTCAGCAATAACCTGCACGTAACGTTGTCCTTATACCTTGTCGGTTTTATTGCATGCACAAGAAAAGGAGGTATCGGCTGTTGGTGGTGGATGATGATCAGGACATTCTGGAATTGCTTCGGTATAACCTCGAAAAGGAAGGTTATAAAGTAAAGCTGGTGGCCGACAGTTCCAAAGCCATTACTGTTGTAAAGGAGTTTGACCCGGATCTGATCATACTTGACATTATGATGCCGCACCCGAACGGCATTGAACTTTGCCGCGATATCCAGAAACTGAGTTCCTTTCGGGATATTTATATTTTTTTTCTTACCGCCAAGTCAGAAGGGTATTACCAACAGGCCGCCTTAGATACGGGTGGCGATGATTATATTGAAAAAATAATGGGGTTGCGAGCACTTACCAACAAGGTGGCATCGGTGCTTCGTAAGAAACTCATCATTCGCAAAAGCATCCCCGAACTCCGCATCGGTAAACTGGTTATCAACAGGCGCTCGCAATCGGTTACCATAAACGGCATACGCTACGAACTAAGCCGCCCCGAATTTGAGCTGCTGTTTTTCCTGGCCCAGAACCCGGGTAAAGAGATTGGCGCCAGCCAGTTGCTGGGCAGTATCTGGGGATCAGAAAATTATATTGTAGATGGAACAGTGGAGATGTATATTCAAAACCTTACCGGGAAATTGGGGCTTAACCTGATTCAGCGAACAACCGACTATCGGTACCGGTTTGATCCGGGCAGCTGTTAATCTTCCGATAGTTGCTCCAACACACCGGCCAGGCTGTCGTACGATTTTAATCCGGGTTTTTCTTCGGTGCCCCCAGCCAGGGCAAAACCTTTTATCGGCAACGTAAGGTGTTGGCGGTTAAGCGGCCGGTTTAGCTGCAGTAGTACCGGGTAATAGCCCGCAAGTTCTTCAATGTACGATGCCGGCATATTTTCTTCAGCCAGTACATACGCCACCTGGGTATGAACGGCAGTGAGTTTATCCAGAAACTGATTAACGGGCATACCGCGTGCAGCTACCATCAAGGCAATGGAAGGAATATCCATAAACGGCAATTCGTCAACGCTCAACTCAATGAAATCCGGCAGGTAGTTTTGCATAATCCCGTGCATGGTTTGCGTGTTGATTACACCGTAGGCCTCGGCAACAATAGAAGGTCCCGAAAACCATCCGCGAAACTCCTGAAACGCTGCAGGGCTTACATAACCCGGCTTGTTTTCAATAACGCAGAACCCCAGCATATCAACACCCATGCCCGCACAATACCGGGCATCGCTTAGGTTGGTAATGTTGCCAACCTTTACAATTCGCAGCAGTTTCATATCCTGACAAGAATAAAATAACTTTGACCCCGTTTAAAACAAGGTTTACTTTTACTTCCGGGTGCGGATTTACCAAAAAATCATATCATCTTGAAGCGGCTGGTTAACTATTTGTGGGTAAGTATTGTGCTGGTGCAATGCGCTGAGGACGAAACGATGAAGTTTAACGGCCCTGATTTCTTTCCCCTGGCGGTTGGAAACTACTGGATATATACCGTACAGAAAACAACGTATTCACCACTGCAACCGCCTGCTGCTGATACGTTTCAGCTAATGGTTCATGTGGTGGATTCGTTCGTAAACACTGAACAGGGTATAACGTATGTATTGCATCGATCTACTCGACAGCATGAAGGTTTTCCCTGGCAATTTTCCGAAACATGGTCGGCCAGAATTACCGACCAGTTCGTGGTTGTAAACCAGGAGAATGTGCCGGTCATTCCGCTGGCATTTCCTGTACACGTTAACCGGAGGTGGAATGCCAATCTTTATAATAATCTTCATGAAGACGAATACCGGATCACACGATTGTTAACCGATCCTTCATTACCGGTTGATGCGGTAGCGGAAGTTACCCAGGAAAATGTCAGCAGTAACCTTACGTACCGCGATGTACGGATAGAAATGTATGGTAAGGACATCGGGCTTATATCAAAATTAAGTGAAGTGTGGACGTATACGTGTACTGGCGGCACCTGCACAGGTGTAATTAACAGCGGTTATAAGTGGGTGCAGTATCTGGACGAGTATGGTTCGATGTAGGCTGGTTTTCTGTTTTGCTGTTCTTTGCTTTGCCCATCAGGCCGCAGCGCAGGTAAACCGCTACGTGGTTTTTTTTAAAGACAAAGCAGGTACACCCTATACCATCAGCAACCCGCATGAATTTCTTTCGCCAAAAGCCATACAGCGAAGAATAAAGCATCTTATTTCTGCTACGGAAACCGATCTTCCGGTTACACCTTCGTATGTGGATGACATTCGGAATGCCGGTGCCACTGTTTTGTACACTACACGCTGGATGAACGGTGCACTGGTACAGTGCGATGCCGCATTGCTGTCAACACTGCTTGCGTTGCCACAAGTCGAAGCAATAGAGTTTGTTGCCCCGGGTGCAAGGCCTGTGAACGGTGGAAGAAAGGGTAGGGTAAAATCCAAAGCAGGTCAACAGGATGATGCCACAACACCCCAACTGGCTATGATCGGCATTGACCAGATGCATGCCGATGGGTTCCGTGGCGAATATTTAACCATTGCTGTTTTTGATGGGGGGTTTTCCGGGGCCGATACTTCCGCGCCATTTCAACATGTGTTTGCAGAAAGCCGCTTTCATGCTGCGGTTTCGCACGATTTTGTTTACGGGGGGTCTGATGTGTT
>JAGUUF010000102.1 GCA_020063545.1 Cytophagales bacterium | reverse complement strand
TAGAGCATCTGACTGTTAATCAGAGGGTCGTTGGTTCAAGTCCAACAGGAGGAGCATAAAAAAGGCAGTGCCGAAGATGGCTCTGCCTTTTTGTTTTTCGTACCTGCTGGCCACAAAGGCCGTTTTGTAAATTTTTTCCAATAATCAAGACATTGTCCTAAGCCGATGGACTAAACCATTTTTTTTTATTGAATTGATATAATTTCTTAGGTAGCTTCAACCTCAGGTTTAGAGAAAAGGATGGATCTCAGGCTTTTATTTTCAGTTGGTTTTTTGTGGGCTGCTTTTATCACGAGTGCTCAACCGGCATTTGAAATTGACGATGCTATTGATGAACGCAACTTTATGCCTAATGAGATAGCCTATTTTGTTGACAGGGAAAATAGATTGACCTTTCCGGATATTATTACCAACGAATATGCAAAACATTTTCAGTCGCATTCAACTTATCAAAATGCAGATTTTCAATTAAATGCAGCTTATTGGATCCGGATTCCGATCAAGATAAAATCCAGCTCAAAAAAATATGGCTTCTTGAGTTTTATGACCAGACGATTGATCATATCGAAGCTTATATACCCCAACGCGATGGTTCCTGGCAGATTGTTTATTTAGGCGATCAGCAACCATTTTACAAGCGATTTTTTAAGCATAAAAATTTTGAGATACAGTTAGATCATCAACGCGATACCACGGTTACGTATTATTTTAAATTGCAATCGCACGAGTTTGCCGATATTCGTGTTGCCATACGTTCTTTCAATCGTTTTGTTTACTATGCACTTAACGAGTACTTTTTGTTTGGAACGTTTTATGGAATGATTCTTATTATTTCGCTCTATAATTTTTTGGTTTATATCGCTATCCGTGAAATAAAAAACATCTTCTACATCTGTTACATTTTAAGTGTTGCCGGGTATGCCATGAGCCTGGATGGCATTGGCTTTCAGTATCTATGGCCGGACCATCCCGAATGGAACAATTATGCTGTGGGTGTTTTCTTGTATTCACTTATTGTTTGGGCGCTGGTTTTTACCCGAAAATTTTTAAGTACCCGGGCCAATGCACCTCGGTTAGATAAGGTGCTGAAATGGACGATTGTGATCCGTTCAGTCATCTTTCTGGCTGAACTTCTTTTTGCTCCCCATCTATTGACTTACCGTAATCCAGATATCGTTCCTCTTTCAATCATTTTTTTTACAGCTATTGTAGTGTGGAGAAATGGGTATAAGCCAGCTCGTTTTTTTGTAATTGCTTATGGCATTCTTTTCACAGGATTTTTCCTGCGAATGTTGGTGCACTTTAATGTGTTACCATTTACCATCATATCGCACTACAGCCTGCATTTTGCATTTGTATTGGAGATGTTGTTTCTGACTTTTGCGCTTGGCGACAGGATTAGAATATTGAAAGATATGCGCGACCGCGCCCTCCGGAGAATCATCCATCAACATGAATTAAACATGCAGCTTAAAGACAAAGTAAACCGGGAGTTGGAAGAAAAAGTCCGTGCCAGGACATTAGAATTGGATAGCAAGAACAATGAATTAAAAGAAACTAATTTAAAGTTACTTCAACAGGCCGATAAGCTAAACAAAATAAATTCAATGCTTGACCTGGATAACTGGAAGTTGAAGAGAAGCATTAAAGAAGTTTTGAATGAACGCCTGCAGGAAAAAATTATGGATTATGAACAGTTCAGAACGCTATATCCCGATGATTTAACCTGCTATCGGTTTTTGGAAAACCTTAAATGGGAGAACGGATACACTTGCAGGAAATGCGGGAACCTTAAATATTTCGCAGGAGCGACTAAATTTGCCCGGAGGTGCTCGCGGTGTGGCTATAATGAATCAATTACAGCGTTTACTATTTTTCATGGCATTAAGTTCCCCATAGAGAAGGCTTTTTATATTACCTACCTGACTGTTACGGGCAAACGGTATAGTACCCTGGAAGTGTTAGCCGATTTGCTGAAACTTGGCAGTAACACCGTTTGGGCCTTTAAAAACAAAGTAAAAAGTCGGATTTCAGAACTGGAGCAGGATCATAAGCGGCAGTATGTGTCTAAATGGGAAGAAGTAATTCTAATTCCAAAGCATCATAAAGAAAGTCGCTCGTCCTTTCAAACCGTTGCATAGATGCCCGGATTTCAATCGTTTGCTTTTATTTGTTTTTTTTCAATACAAAGGGCAAGGTCAATTCTTTAAAAATCCTGTTTTCAGCCTATTTTCAACGTTTTTTTTCAGTAAAAATGCAGTAAAAAGACAGAGCTTAACGGCTCAAAAAATGCTCAGATTTTGCCTAAAAAATTTCCTTATTGCTTGCTTTTTTCAAACTTTATTTTGCCAAATGGTCATGTATTAGTTAAAAATATGGCTCCATGGAATTCTTGAAATACCGAAAATATTGTCAAATACCACTCGACAGAGCCTTTATGCTGGTCGTGGCAGGTTTTTTTGTCGGGATGACTTCATTTGCCCAATCAAAAATAGTCCGGGGCAAGGTTACCGGTTCTGACGATGGAACGGGTTTGCCAGGGGTGAATGTTCAGGTTAAGGGTACTACAAAAGGTACAACAACTAACGCTGATGGAGACTATTCGATTAATCTGAGCCCTGGTGAAAAGATTTTGGTTTTTTCGTTTATCGGATACAAAACACTTGAGGTTGAAGTTAATGATCGCACCAATTTAGATGTAGTGTTAGAACCAGAGGCTACCGCCTTGGAGGAGGTTGTTGTTATTGGCTATGGAGTAGTAAGAAAATCCGACCTGACGGGTTCTGTTTCTTCCATCCGGGGGCAGGATTTGACCACCGTGCCGGCTCTGAATCCCATTCAATCCCTTCAAGGGAAAGTACCCGGTTTGCAGGTAGCGAACACATCGGGTGCCCCGGGAGCTGGTTCGTACGTGCGTATACGGGGTATCGGTACTTTCAACGATGCTTCACCAATTTATGTGGTGGATGGTGTTATCCTTCAGAATATTGATTATCTGAATGCAGCCGATATTCAGTCAATGGAAATTCTTAAAGATGCTTCGGCTACGGCAATTTATGGAGCCCGCGGTGCCAATGGTGTTATCCTGATAACAACTAAACGGGGTGCCACCTCATCTGGTGGTTACCCGGCCCTAAATGCCCAGTTGGAATTCAGCATTCAGGATTTGCCCAGAAAAATAGACCTTCTCAATGGTAAACAATACGCCATTGTTCGCAATAAAATTAATCCGGGTACCTATAATAATGTGGATGCCGTACCCAATACCGATTGGCAGGATGAAATTTTCCGAATCGCACCGATGCATAATTACCAGGTATCGCTCTCGGGTGGCACCGATAAGTTGCAATACTATACTTCGCTGGGTTATTTCCGTCAGGATGGAATTATTCTCAAATCGAATTTCGAGCGGGTAACGTTAAAGTTTAACAATACACTCCAGGTATCTAATCAGGTAAGGCTGGGAAGTAACCTTACATTCACTCCGTTTAATCAGCAAAATACACACCCGGGAGCTGTTTTCAATGCCTACCGGGCCTGGCCCACACTTGAACCTTTTCAACCTGACGGGTCGTATACGCCTGTTCCGGGCGTTGGTAACGTGTTGGCGGATATTGATTACACCAATAGTTTTAACAAAGGCCTACGAAGTGTTAACAACCTGTTTGCCGAAGTGGATTTCCTGAAGCACTTTACTTTTAAAACAAGCTTTGGTGTTGACCTGGAATACAACAAGTCAAGAAGCTACACCCCGGTTTTTTATGTTAACCCGCAGCAACAAAACGCTACCGATGATTTAGGTAAAGGCTATAGCGATAGGGTTGACTGGCTATGGGAGAATACCATTACCTATTCACTGGATGAAAAGGCTCACCGGATTAATGCGGTAGCCGGTTATACCTTGCAGGAGTCAGCCTCCGAAACGGTTTTTCTGCATGCCGAAAACCTGATCCGGCCAGGTGAAGATTTCTGGTATGTAAATATTTTCCCAAACCTGGTAAGCAATAACTTCGCTACCAATGGAGTAAATCCTGCCTTTAACTTCTCTATGATATCGTACTTGTTCCGGGCCAACTACACGTATGATAACCGCTACCTCTTCACCGCAACTTTTCGGAGAGACGGGTCATCAAAATTTACCACCACGAATCGCTATGCCAGTTTCCCGTCATTTGCCCTCGGCTGGAATGTCATAAATGAAAACTTTATGAAAAACAATAAGCATATTTCTAACCTGAAGGTGCGTACCAGTTGGGGTATTATCGGCAACGAGAAAATTAATTACGAACGACAGTATTCATTAGTTCAAAATGGCATTAATGTGTTGTTCGGCCAGGATGTAATTTATCCGGGTTCGACTTATGGCGTTTCTGGAAACCCTAACCTGAAATGGGAAAGTACAAATCAACTGGATATCGGGGCCGAAGTGGGGGTGCTTGATGACCGCCTTACTGCCGAAGTGGATTTTTACCACCGGACCACTAAAGATATTTTGATTGATTTGGCTGTACCAGGATATTATGGAAACGGTGATGGTGCGGTGATTACTTTCAATGCCGGTGAAGTGATTAATAAAGGACTTGAATTTAATATAGGTTGGGCAAGTCAGGTGGGTGCGTTGAAGTATTCACTTAGGGCAGTTGGTACCACAATAAAAAATGAAACAGTTAAAGTAAGCGGTACCGGTAGTACCGATGAGCAATTGATAGGTTTGTTTGGCGGAAGGCAAGTAACGCGAACCCGGCCGGGTGATCCAATCGGTTCATTTTATGGGTATCAGGTTATAGGTGTATTTCAAAATACCACCGAACTCAATTCGTACCCCCATTTATCGAATACAGAAGTAGGTGACCTGAAGTTTGCCGATGCCAACGGTGATGGTTTTCTCACACCGGCCGATCGCATCAACCTCGGTTCCCCTATTCCCAAATTTTTGTACGGATTTAACGTTAACCTGGAATTTAAACGGTTTGATGTGATTATTGACTTACAGGGGCAAAGCGGCAACAAGATTTTTAATGGTAAGGAAATCATCAGACCGGATCCCTACAACTTTGAAAAGCGATATTTTAATTTTTGGGATGGTGAAGGCACCAGTAACACCGAGCCACGGCCGTCAAACGGAGGCGTAAATTACGAGCCTTCTTCAAGGTACATTTATGACGGTTCTTTTTTCCGGTTAAGAAATTTATCCATCGGCTATGCGCTGCCTTCTTCAATCTCCTCAAAAGCCGGAGTGAAAACCGCACGGGCTTACATTAGAGCAACGAACCTCTTTACGGTAAGTAAGTTTACCGGTTATACACCTGAAATTGTAAGTGGTAATCCGGTAACCAACGGAATTGATGGCGGTACTTACCCCGTATCCCGGATTTTTTCTGCAGGATTAAACTTAACCTTTTAACCAGGTATGCTAAAATCAGGTCGATATAAATTCCTTCTGTTGCTACTGTCAGTTGTACCGGTAGCCTGTGAAGATTTCCTTGACAAACCTCCGCAAGGGAACCTTACGCAAACCAGTTTTCCTACCACTGCGCAGGATGCCCTTCTGGCCACCAACGCAGTG
>JAGUUF010000393.1 GCA_020063545.1 Cytophagales bacterium | reverse complement strand
TTATGCAACACTACTGGCTTTGAAAGTATTTTCGGAATTATTTGTGTACCCTTAATATTAATAAGGTTGACCGGTGGTTTAGTCAGCAGGTCTGCGGCCACAGGCTACAATCGATACCCCGAAAGGCAAGCGCACCCTGCCGATAAAGTGTTTTTCACTGCTGAACAGTACACTTAGGAGTGAGTTTATTGGTTTTGGCGGTAACCGCAGGTCGCTGGATTTCTCAAGAAACTTTAACCTTGCCTTAACAAGGCGAACCAAAGCGATTACGGGAAAAAGCCAAGTATTAAAGTAACTTGCGTATAATATTTCAAGCCCAGATCTCCTGAACTTGTTTTCAACTTCTGATAAAAAGTACCTCCGGCGATGATGATGCATCAGGTCGTGACTGCTCCATAAAAAAGGGAAAGCCGGTACAGTGATAATCAAATGTCCGTTGGGCTTGAGCAGCGGGACGAGAGCCATAAGCGCGGACTCGTCATCATCTATGTGTTCTAGTACATCCAAGACCACCACAAGGTCAAATTCTTTTTGTGGGAAAGGTAGAAACCCTGGCAACTCACCCTGTAAAACGCGTGCAATACTCTTCTTTTGTGCAAACTTGATAGCTTGTTTATTAGGCTCTAATCCGACAACATTTCCTAATTTCGATAAGAATTCTAAATTTCCGCCTGTCCCACAACCAGCGTCTAATATTTTTGCTTCGGGTTTGAGTTCAACAAATGTGTTTATGACACGCAGTACGATAGAGCGGCGGCCCGCAAACCACCAGTGGTTTTTTTCAATCCTATCTATCTCATAGAATAATCTTTCTTCCATAACCCTTTTACTCACCTGATTAGTACTAATCGGGAAAGAACACGGCGCACCTTAAACACTAGCGATATGGCTCATGCTTCAGAAGTACTAAGTTATCAAATTTGTTTAGGAAAACCAAACTGTTTAAGGACGGAAGTGAAACTTTACTCGTATCTAAAAGCACATATTTTATGTTCCATTTAGTTAAGAAATCTTCCCGGTCAAAAGACGTATCTGTAAAAAACCTTTCTTGTAGGATACGTTTTTCCTTTACCTTAAAAGTTTGGTCGTGATGCCCGTACCAGACTCGGCATCCGGATTTTGCCGGAATGCGTGAAGCATAAGGTAACATTGCAAGAACAACATCTTCCTGAGTTAAATTGCGATCCATCCATTCATACATTAAAACCTCGGCTTCGCTCATGAAACTCATTGCAGGCGGCCTTACAACCGTCGCCAGGAGAACCATAAAAACCGGAATTAATAAAATAGTAAATATGACCGGAGCCACGCATTTTTTTTTGTGCAACAATCCAAATGAATTTATGGTTATGCCTCCCGCGAAACTTAGGCAAGGTCCGGCGGCTTCAAGAAGTCTTTCCTGAAAACAAAAAGGTATAAATATTATTAATAAAGGAAGGGAGAAAAGCCATAAAACTTCATTGCGCCAGCGGTATGTTCCGTAGATTATACACAAACCGACGATACCCATTATCATTATGGTACTATTGAAATAAATGGGATCTAAGGGAGACTTAAAGGTAGTATTAATTTGTATTTGCCATTGCTGAACATCAGGATGAGTCATAAGTATTACGAAGTAAATTAAATAGGGCGTGCACGCAACAAATGAAGCCGCTGCAAGCAGTAATTGCTTAACATCGAAAAGGGATCGTCGCCAAAAGAAGGAGACTAATATCATAAGCGAATAAGGTAAAAGCATGAACGGGTGGATTATAACCATACCCAATGCAGCAAAATTAACCCAGAGAAGGTAATTCGATTTATCGGTGTTTAACCACATGCGGAAAAAGTAAAGACTGAGAAGGAACATCGCTTGGGAAAAGGCTATGTGAGGAAAAACAAGAATATTCGCAAAAGCGGAAGCTTCCGGATGGTGGATTGCCAACCCCCAATAATCATGAGAATACGTAGGGAACTGGATCCCTAAGCAAAAAAGAATAAGTCCCCATTTGCGCTGGTTGTGAGTCAAATTGAGGGTTTTAAAAAACAACCAGCCGGCTAGTATCAGAATCATACCCGATATAACGCGAGCGCAGTGATAAACAAACACGAGAGAAACTTTAAACAGCATAG
>JAGUUF010000227.1 GCA_020063545.1 Cytophagales bacterium | reverse complement strand
CCAATTTTTAACTATCTTCGAAGGTAGATGCAAAATATAAACCCTTTACGCAGTTGCTTAGTCGTTACCCGCACTTACACACTTAATTGGGCAGTGTCGACCTACACCAAATCCAATATAGTACAGTACAACGAATATTATCCGTTTGGTTTACAAACCGCCAACTCGTGGACACGCGAAAACGTAACCGGCAACAACTTTTTATACAACGGGGGCAGTGAACTGAACACCACTACTGCTGTTTACGATCTTTTCTTTAGAAACTACGACCCTGCCCTGGGCCGCATGACCCAGGTTGACCCGGTGGCTGCAAAATATGCCTCGCTTACACCCTACAACTACAGTTTTAACAACCCCGTAAGCCTTAACGACCCCACCGGTGCCGACTCCTATACCATTAACCACAGCGCATTTTACAACCAGTATTATATAGGCTACACCTACGATGACCGGATAGAAGAAGTAGTTGGCACCAGGCAATATGTTTTCAATGATTTGGGCAGGCTTAATTCATTTTTATACAGCAAAGGTGGTGCCGGCATAAGCGGAACCGGCCATTGGGCAGTAGGGTTGCGGAGCATGGAAACAAATCTGGGTTTATTATCATCCAGGCAATTTGAGAGTATTTATGGGGTAAACCTTAACACGAACGAAGGGCGCTGGGAAATAGCGCAGGCTTTAGGAAGGGCACCAACCGAAAGCGAACTTGCCTATGTTGGCAGGAAACTGGGTTTAGGTACCGGAGAGATGTTTAATGGCGAGGCCTATTTTATCACAGTATTGCAACCCGCAATTTACGACAGCCATGGCAATCGCCTGGCAGACCAGATAAATGGAGTGATTACAGTGGGTGTAGGCAGGAAGGATTTGATTTCGGCTTTAAAGTCTGCAAGTTCGCCCGCAGCGTGGATGGTTGGGCGGCAGACGCAGGGAGGAAGCCAATCAGTAAGTTCCAATGGCTTTGATTGGAATCCGTGGTTTACTGCAGCCGGAGGTGTGGTTTCGGCTTTTGACGGAGGAAATTCTATCGCTATTCGCGAACTTGAGAACGGCGGGAAGTTTGTTCGATTAGGTGAAAAGGCGGCATACACAGGTGCTAATACTTTTGGTAAGGTACTTGGCGCTGTTGGTGTCGGTATTACGATTGGCCAAATTACCTATGAAGTAAAACACAATCAGGCAAATACTCACACATTGGTTAACGGACTTGTAACAGGCGGCACATTTATAGTTGGGACCGCAGCAGTTATATTTGGAGCCCCAGTTGTTGCGACCGGTGCCGCAATTGTCGGAATAGGCTACGGAGTATTTTCTCTGTTTGGCGGTGACGATTTAATAAATGATGCTACAAATAATTGGGGAAGAAGTTTAATCTATCCAGACAGATGATGATGAAATTACTTGATTTTTTCATGAAGGGAATTTTTGTGTACATGCGGAGTCGCCCAAAGGAAGGAACTCAGGCGACCATAATGGCTTTTAGTTCTATCGCTGCATATTCAATATTTGCATTGGTTTCTATTTTATTTTCAATGATAGGATTGAGTTTGTTGAATATGATTGATGTGCTGGGGAGTATAGTTTTTGGAGTAATGGTATATTTTGGCACAAGCTTTTTACTCACAAAAATATATGTGCGTGAACATAGAGAGCTGCAGTTTACTGGAGGCAAGTCTAAGTTGACCTTCTTTTATTTACTAGGCCCGTTAATGTTCATTTTTTCAATTGTGCTATTATTTGCGTCACTTAGAAATTAATCGAACAAACGCAGGGAAGCGGGCCAAACGGATGGAATCAATTCCTTTCTCCGCAGAGTCTCCAGCGGGACTCTGCGGTAAAGAAGCATTATGAGCATGCAGGTCTTTTGTTGGTATTGCGCGGTAGCCAACAAACCTGCACCTTTAACCCGCGGTAATTTAACTGCGGTTGCTTAATTTTAAGGTAGGTAAAAAAATGGTGCGAACGTACATAAATGAACCCATATTTACCTCAGCCGGGGCACCCGCAGCCTGGATGGTTGGGCCGCAAACGCAGATTCCAGATGAGAAAATCTGGTACTCTGGATCTCATGGAAAGAGCTTTGATATTGTTCGGGAACATCAGATAATCCATACTAAATCCGGATATGCTGAAATAACAAGAGTAGTCCTCATCTCCTATGGTGAAGGCAATAAACATACAATTAATAAATATGGTTCTCGGGAAATTAACCATAATACCTTATCTGGTCTGAAATCATCACCACTCATTACATCCTACTTTAGAATTAGTGACACATTTCTTATAGAAATCTATTTGGCTGTTAACAACCACTTAAAATGTGATTGTTATGTGGAATGGATCGACAAACAGAAGTTGAATTCAAATATAGGGACAAGTGTACCCCGTTAGAAGAATGAAGGGATTACTATTTATTTCAATAGGTCTTGCTATTATTTTCTGTAAAGCACAATCAAAGGATGAAATTGTGATAATTACAGTTAATAGAAATTATTATGAATTGACTGAAACGTTAAAGTTCCTGAACGCTCATAAGCCAAAATTGATTTGTATTAATGTTGATTTATTAGGCTGTGATAATGATAACTCACATACTCAAATTCAAGACAATGCGCATTTTGATTCATTAGCTACTCATTCTGTAATATATCCGAGCGAAGTTGAAAGAAAGTTATCACTGGAGTTGAATAAAACACACTTATTACTTATGCCTTCAAAACTGCGTCCTTTAGGAGAGCAAGGTAATGTTGAAGTTATTGGTTGTGGGTTTTTATATCCTGAAAGAGTTGCAACAGGGTATACTGACTTGATACTTAATGAAAAACATAAAACCCATGTAGAAAAATTCAGAATAAGTTCTCTT
>JAGUUF010000142.1 GCA_020063545.1 Cytophagales bacterium | reverse complement strand
CAGGTCGAAGTTAACCCGGTAGGAAGGGTACACTTCGTGTATCAGGGTTTCTATTATAAACGCTTCATGCGGATGGGTGACATTTGTTTTAAAAACTTCAATTGCCGGCATTCTTTTATCCGTTTTCAATGCAAACGTAAAATGAAATGCTAAAGATTAGGGGGTGTAAATCTGCCTTTCTCAGGGGTTGTTTGCGACAGGCTCAACCCTTAGCTTTGATGAAAATACCCGTTATGAAGCACATTACTATATTGATGCCCCGCGGTGCGGTTGCGCTGAGTTGTATTGAAGGCCCGTTTATCCTGTTTAATAAAGCAAACGAGTTTTTGGCCAATACCGGCAGGCAACCGATGTTTTCCGTTCAGTTGGCAGGCCTTACGCCTGAAGCGCAGGTTTATGATAATTTTTTTACCGTTAAACCACATGTAACCCTTGAACAGGTTAAGCATACCAACCTGGTTATTATTCCGGCTGTCAATGGCAACTTTGCGGAGGTAATCGAAGCCAACAAGGATTTTCTGCCCTGGATACGCCACCAGCATGCGCAGGGTGCCGAGGTGGCCAGCTTGTGTGTTGGCGCTTTTTTGCTTGCATCAACCGGGTTGTTAAACGGAAGGAAATGCTCAACGCACTGGAGCGCGGTAAATACATTCCGTGAAATGTTTCCGAATGTTGAATTGGTATCCGATCGGGTTATTACCGATGATCAGGGCATATACTCCAGCGGTGGAGCCAGTTCGTTCTGGAACCTGCTGCTGTACCTGCTTGAAAAATATACCGACCGGGAGATGGCCATTATGTTTTCGAAGTACTATGCCATAGAAATTGACCGCTACTCCCAATCGCCATTCATCATCTTTCAGGGTCAGAAAGATCATAACGATCCGGTCGTCAGAAAAGCCCAGGAGTTTATTGAAACCAACTACCAGGAGAAGATAAACGTTGAGCAACTGGCTTCCATGTTTGCATTGGGAAGAAGGAACCTGGAACGCAGGTTTAAAAAAGCCACTTCCAATTCGGTAATTGAATACCTGCAGCGCGTGAAGATTGAAGCCGCAAAAAAACGCCTGGAAGTTTCGCATGAAAACGTGACCGAAGTAATGTATGGGGTAGGGTATTCGGATGCGAAGGCGTTCCGGGATGTATTTAAAAAAGTTACCGGGATGACGCCCCTGGAATACCGGAGGAAATACAACGCTGCCGAAGCAGAAACCATTTCCGCATGAGTGGGATAAGCCTTACTGAATTTTACGAGCGGTCAAAGCGACTTGCCAAGGGAAACCAAAAATTTTTAGCACGGTTGAAAAACAGCGATCCACGCAAAGTAGATACGGCATTTCACCGGCTGCACGATGACGTGTTTGCAGAAACCGATTGCCTTACCTGCGCCAATTGCTGTAAAACCACCAGCCCCATCTTTTACCAGGCCGACATAGAGCGTGCCGCCCGCAGCCTGCGCATAAAGCCCGGTGACTTTGTAACAAAATACCTTCGGGTTGATGAGGATAATGATTTTGTGCTGCAGGCAACACCCTGCCCGTTTTTAGATCCGGACAACCACTGCAAAATTTACCCGGACCGGCCAAAAGCCTGCCGGGAATATCCGCACACCAACCGCAAGAAGATGGTGCAGATTATGGATCTGACATATCGAAATACGCTGGTTTGCCCTGCCGTTTTGGAAATGGTGGATCGGATGAAACGATTGAATCCGGAATTTTGAATGTTCCATTTTGAATTTAGAATCTTAAGCAATGAAAATGATCAGGTACGCAAGTATTCTTCTATTGATGCAGGTTACGGGTTTACAGGAAGTTTCGGGCCAAACCCGGGCACGTGATTTGGGCATTACCATCGGAGTGCTGCCTGCGGGAAAGCTAAATGCTATAACAGATGTTGCTGGCGTGAAAGTCGGGCATACCACCCTCATCGAAGGGAATTCAATCCGCACAGGCGTTACTGCTATCCTGCCGCACGAGGGGAATCTTTTCCGGGAAAAAGTGCCGGCAGCCGTTTTTGTCGGCAACGGATTCGGAAAACTTGCGGGCAGCACACAAGTTAAAGAACTTGGAAACATCGAAACACCGATTATCCTTACCAACACGTTAAGTGTTTCAACCGGTATTGATGCGGTTATTGAATACACGCTTACACAAAAAGGAAACGAAAACATACAATCGGTAAATGCGGTAGTGGGCGAAACCAACGATGGCTACCTGAATGACATACGTGGCAGGCACATTACCCGGCAACATGTACTGGAGGCAATTTCAGCGGCTTCAACCGGCCCGGTGAAAGAAGGAAATACCGGTGCAGGAACCGGAACAGTGTGCTTCGGCTTTAAGGGCGGCATGGGTACGGCATCGCGTGTGCTGCCGAAAAACCTTGGCGGGTACACGGTAGGCGTGCTGGTGCAGACAAACTTTGGCGGTGTACTGCAGGTTGACGGTGCCCCGGTGGGAGAGGAGCTAAAAAAATTTTACCTGAGCGACCAGCTTACCGGAAAGGCGGATGGCTCGTGCATGATTGTTGTGGCTACCGATGCACCACTGGATGCCCGTAACCTCGAACGCCTTGCCCAGCGCGCCATGATGGGCCTGGCAAAAACAGGCGGTATTGCCTCCAACGGTAGCGGTGATTATGTCATCAGTTTTTCTACTGATAAACGCGTAAGGGTTTTGCATGAGAAGATCGCTCTTGCCGATTCAGCCGTTTACCTGCGCAATGATGCCATGTCGCCTTTGTTTATGGCGGTGATTGAGGCAACGGAAGAAGCCATTGTCAATTCGCTGTTTGCAGCCGAAAGCATGACGGGAAAAGAGGGAAGAAAGGTTGAGGCCCTGCCCCGGGATGAAGTAATCAGGATTTTAAGGAAGTACGGTGTAGTCAAGAAGTAAAAAAAGTGGCCGATAGGTTCAGCCACTTTCTTTTGCAGTGAATTTCTTTTAAGCTACCTGGGCAGCAAGCTTTTGCGAGAGTACCGATTTCGGTACAGCGCCAACCTGCTTGTCAACAATCTGGCCGTTTTTAAATACGAGCAGTGTGGGTATTGACCGGATACCGAATTTGGCTGCCGTCTGGGGGTTTTCGTCTACATTAAGCTTGGCTACCACGGCCTTGCCATCATAGTCCCCCGCCAGTTCTTCCACAATCGGGCCGATCATTTTACAGGGCCCGCACCATTCGGCCCAAAAGTCAACCAATACCGGCTTGTCGGTCTTTACAATCTGATCAAAATTTGAATCGTTGAGTTCAATCGTTTTTCCCATGATAATTAGTTTCTGAAGTTATGTATAGTTAAAGTTCTGCTGGTTCCAACACAAAGGTAGAAGAATTTGTTCCATCCCCTGCAGGCTCAACGGTAAGTTCTGGTGGGGCCTCATCCGTCAGCCAGCGCAACCCCGCTTTACCCGTAAGCACCCCGATTTCACCTACTTTTTTAAATTCCTGTATAACGGCATTGGATGCCGTTACCCGGCAGGTGCGCGACAACAGCTCGGTTTGGATGGCTTCGTGTTCGTCATGAATAAAAAGATGGAGCGATGTTTTACCCGGGTATTTCCGGCCGGTTTCCTCAATGGTTTTAATCAGTTCCTGCGTAACGGCATGCAGTGGAAGTTTCAGGGCAATGCCCTGTATCCGCTTCTCGGCCAGGTCGTGCAGGCTTTCAATGTTCCGGATTTGAAATTCAAGGTTCATGTTGCCCCAGGTGTTGCGCTGCACCAATCCTTCAACAAACAGGAACCAGCTTTGCGACATAAAACTTTTATACT
>JAGUUF010000047.1 GCA_020063545.1 Cytophagales bacterium | reverse complement strand
TGGCTGCAAAGCGTAAACGATACTGCCTCACCTGACATCATCTTTCTTGACCTGAACATGCCCAAAACCGATGGATTTGCTTTCCTTGACAGGTTTGCCCAACTGCCCGAAGGTATTACTTCCAAAACCAAAATCATCATCCTGACCAGTTCGAACAGCAAAGCCGATGTGGAAAAAGCCATGGCAAACAAAAATGTTGTTCACTTTATTACCAAGCCTATTAAACAATCGGATATTGAAGCACTGAAGGCGAAATTTTCCTGATTAACGCTTACCGATCAAGCCATTCTTTAAAGTGCTGCACTCTTTCACGGGCAACAACAACATCTTTATCGTCTGAGCCAGACAAAACCAACCGAAGCCGGCTGTTTGAATATGCCAGTATGTCGCTGATTGCCTTTGAACTTACCAGGTATTTCCGGCTAATCCGGTAAAACTGGTCAGGGTCAAGCATACCTTCCAACTGGTCGAGTGTGAAATCCAGTATGTGGTTCCGTTTATCTGCAGTAGTACAGAAGGTGGTCTTATCCTGGCTAAAGAAAAAAAGAATATCCTTAACCTCGATGGTTCGAAGGTGTTCACCTACACGAATCACGAACCGCTCCTTGAACCTGCGCGAGAGCAAATTCATTACCTGGTTAATATTACCGATAACCGTATTAATGCCAGGACCATTAGAAATTAATTGGGAAAATTTATTAAGTGCAGCGGCCAGATCGGCCTGGTCAATCGGTTTAAGGAGATAGTCAATGCTATTCACTTTAAATGCCTTAAGGGCATACTCATCATAAGCGGTGGTAAAAATTACAGGTACATTAATTTTAACCTGCTCAAAAATCTCAAAGCTGATGCCGTCTCCCAGATGTATGTCCATAAAAATAAGCTCTGGCGCGGGGTTTTCAGAAAACCACTTGCAAGAACTCTTGACCGAATCAACCGTTCCTATTACCTGGATATCCTGATTAACCTCTTGCAACAAATGCTTCAGTCGTGCAGCGGCCTGTACTTCATCTTCAATAATCAACACGCGCATACCAGTCTATGGTTTAGAATAAATAATAGGCAACTTGACTGCAAACTTCTCATTTCCTTCAATTACCTGCACCATTTTACTCCTTAAAAAAGTATATCGGTTAATGATATTGGTTAATCCAACCCCTGTTGAAGCCTCATTGACCGACCTCCGTTTCTGCAGGTTATTTTCTACAACCACAAATTCGTTCTGCGTATAGATGCTTATTGTTAATGGATTCTCTGAAGAAATTTCATTGTGCTTTATTGCATTTTCAATCAACATCTGTAGAACCAGCGGAGGAAATGAGGTTGCCGTATTCTTAAGATCAATTTGAATGCGAAGGTTATCATCAAACCTGATTTTTTGCAGGAAAATATATGAATCCAGAAACTTTAACTCAACTTCTTTACTTACCAGTTCCTGGTCCTTTGTATCCAGAACATACCGGTAAACTTCAGATAATTGCCTGACAAATTTCACGGCAAGGTCCGGTTTGTCGTAAATAAGATTGCTTAATGCATTAAGGCTATTGAATAAAAAGTGTGGGTTAACCTGGTTTTTAAGGCTCTCATATCGGGCTGCAACACCCTCCTGCTTAAGTCTTTCTGCATCTATGGCGCTTTGACGCCAGCCGAGGAGAAAGGACCTGCCATGCATGAACATGGTGATCAGGAATGTTATGATCAGACTCGAGTAAATCATTTCATCCACGTTGATATGAAATCCCAATACATGCCGGTAGAACAATACTATGGCATACACAGCCAGTAATGTATAGGTTACAGTAAATGCCAACAGGATAAAAAATGCCCTGACCGGATATACCGTCCACGAGATCTTTGATGAAATGTAATTACCGGCAAATGCGTTGCCTAGCCAAAGTGCAATCCACATCATACCAAAGAAGGAGGAAAGACTGATATAGCGTGTAAAGGATTGTGCGCATGATTGGCAAACCACCAGGGTCATCAGGCAGCCAACAACAAACAAAATAATTGCCGTGGAAAGATATTCCCTTGCGACTATGCTCTCCTTCTTACGAAGCAAAATCAGTGCAAGCACAGACACAACAGTAACTGTACCAATATAAATGTATACCATTGCTGAGTACTCCTGTTACAATTTGGGTAAAATTGAACTCACAAAAAAGGCCAACTGCCTTCCCGGGAAGGCTCATTGGCTCTACCGTAATCGGCCCCTGCTTAATTACACTTTGATTTCATTGCTTCCGCCATTGATTTTCCCCATTGCGGAGCCAGGGCGTTTGCTGACTTATAGGTTTCAAATTTATCCAATGCCTTACTTAATGTGCCGCAGGCCTCAATTGTAGATGTGCCAAAGAACTGTGCTGTTCCGTATTGCATCTGGGCCATCAATGACAACGCCCGTGGATTATCTGGGTTCAGTGCGATAGCCTTGCCAAATGCTTTCATGGCTAACCCTGAATACAGTTGCCCTCGCGATGCAGGATCAACAGAAACCCTGATCATGTGAACAAATCCTTCAAGGGCAGCAGTTTCAGACTCTGTTGGATTGACCGCTTTGGCCTTTTCCAGACTTTTCAGCGACAGATCAAGCAGGTTGTCCTTTTTGGCCGGTTCCTGTTCGCTGGTTGCCATCATCAGGTAGCCAAATGCAGCATAATAGTAAGGCTCCCACTTGGTTTTCTCTGCCTCTCCGATTCGCTCAAAAACATTCACTGCATTTGTTAACTCAGTGGCTGATCTCGAAGTATAAACAATTGTAATATTCTTCTGCATAGCCTCTGTATACTTGTCGGTTGCGTTTGCAGATGCGGCAGTAACCAATAGAATAGCTGCAAGAATTAGCGGGATGAAATTGATTGTTTTCATATGATGTTAATTTAAAGTGTTGGTAATTGATTGATTGATTTATCCTTTGAAAGCGTAATAAGAACTCCGAGAAATAAAAAACGTTTGGCAGGTTGGCGTATCGGCCGACCAGAATATACGCCATCCGCATCAGGCATTACGCTGTACTGGTAACCAAAAATATTATCCCGCCCAAGCAGGTTGGTACACGATAAATGAACGATTAAAAAGGACTTGGGCAGGTAGCTGATGTTTGCACTCAGATCCTGATAAAACGGTGTCTTTGAACCGTTGAACACATCCTGATTAGGATCGTTATAGAACCGCGGACTCGTGTAGGAATAGGTCAGCCCAAGTTGAGACTTTATTTTTGAGATAAAGTGTTTATATACTACTGAAAGGTTGTGAGCAGAAGCAAAGGTAGGCGTTACCGGGTACGGTGTGTCCAGGTAATTCCGCTCCGTATCCAGGAAGGAATATGAAACCCAATAATCCACATTTCTAAAGGTGCGGTTATCACGCCAGAAAAGTTCAACTCCACGGGCATATCCATTTCCGTTGTTGGTTAACTGGCCAAATTGATCAAACTTAATCAGGTCACTGTATTTCTTATAGTAAGTTTCCACCCGGAAGGTCCGGTTGTTGTCAATGCGCTGGTAGTTAAGAATATAATGCTGCGCATTTTCTTGCCTTAATGAATTCTCAATCCGAAGGAACTGACTCTTTGGAGACTGCCGGAATGTTCCCCAGGCTAATGAAACCTGTCCCTTTTTGCCAGTTTTAAGAGCCAGCGAAACACGTGGGTCTGCTGCTGCTCTGTTTAACAGTGAATTGTATTCACCTCGCACTCCGACCCGCGAAACAAACCGGTTGCTTGCGTAAATATCAGTCTCCAAAAAAATCGCCCCTATAGTTTCATCAAATCCTGCCGGAGAAATGCCTTGAATATCCTGATCATTGCGGTGGTGATACACCTCCATTCCAGTTTTGAGCTCTAACTGATCAGAAACTGATCCGTCAAAAACCAACTTGCCATGCATACCGGCATCACGCTCATGTATTTTCTGGCCATCAATTTTAGTGTCGGTATCGGTGTAGGTATACGAGAATCCTCCTCTAACACTCCACATTGCACTTAGTGGCTGTCTGTAAAAGGCGTTGGCATATCCATAGGTATTCTCAAGGTGATAGGGATACGTTATGCCTGCATCGGCTATATCGTGTTCATACAATGAAAAGGCTGAATTGTTAACGTTGCCGTAAACCTTGAGCAAGCCATTGTTATTGAATCGCTGCCTGAAAGCCGTGTTAGCTTCAATGGCCACGGGTGGTGTAATCCAATCCAAGTACTGATTAACCAGGTTGAAATAAGGGCGTATATCAGTGTATTGAATCTTGCCGGCAATGGAACCCGTTCTCCACGCGTGCGTTTTTGTAATATCCGCTCCGACTGAAAGCAGGCCTATGTCAGTACGGTTGGCAACGGCTTCATCGCGGGTATCCAGTACGAGTGCCGATGAAAGCGCCTGGCCGTATTCGGCCGAATAACCACCGGTAGAAAAACTGGTGCCTTTAAACATAAAGGGCAGAAACCGTCCACGCGATGGCGTGTTGGGTGCTGTTGGACTATAAGCATCCATTACCACCAGGCCATCAATGAAGGTGCGCGCTTCGTTTCCATCGCCACCGCGAACAAAAAGTCGTCCTTCTTCACCTACTTTTTGAGTTCCCGGTAGTGTATTCAATGCGCCTGCAATATCGGCTGTTGCACCGGCAGTGGTTGCAATATCAATGGCTTTGAAAATGGTTCTGCGCCTTTCATCACTGGCGGAGAATGATCCGGCCGTAATGGTTACAACTTCCAGTTCGTTTATAGCCTCTTTTAATACAACCTCTATGGCAAGCGGTTTGCCCGCTAACTGAAGTTCCTGGTTAAATTCTTTGTACCCAACAAATCGAATAATCAGGATATTACGGCCTTTTTCGGTTGATATAAATTGAAATGCTCCGTTGCTATCAGTGCTTGCTCCATCGTATGTGCCGGCTAACATCACATTTGCGCCCGGCACCGGTTGGCGGTGCTCATCCACTACCTTACCAGAAATAACTGTCTGGCAATAGCCACGTATTGCCAGCAGGCATGCAATTGTTGTGGTAAAGATTCTCATCGCATTTGCTTATGTCATTACACGGTAAAACTGCAGCACCTGGCTTGGAACAAAAACCCGGAGTTACCGAATTGTCGGGTTGGCCTGACGGACTGTAGAAAGATCGCGATGGGTCATTTGCAGGATTCCGTTATTTTTGCGGTTTAAGGCACTTTTATTCATTGGGTAATGGCAGAATACAGCAAGGAAGAGATAAGGCGTATTGAAGAAAAATGGCGGAAGTATTGGGAAGACAATCAGGTATACAAGGTTGAAAACAACCCTGCAAAACCCAAGTACTATGTGCTGGACATGTTTCCATACCCTTCGGGAGCCGGGTTGCATGTCGGCCACCCGCTGGGTTATATCGCTTCCGATATCGTGGCACGGTTCAAACGGCTTAAAGGCTTTAACGTGCTGCACCCCATGGGTTTTGATGCCTTTGGATTGCCGGCCGAACAATACGCCATTCAAACCGGTCAGCACCCGGCCATAACCACCGCACGCAACATTGAAACCTACAAGCGCCAGTTACGAAATATTGGTTTCTCATACGATTGGTCACGCGAAGTACAAACCTGCGATCCTAATTATTATAAATGGACGCAGTGGATATTTATGCAGCTATTCAATGCGTGGTATAATTACAATTCGGGTGAGCACGGCAAAACCGAACCGATAACAACCTTACTTGCAGAACTTGAAAAAAACGGAAATGCCCATATTAACGGGGCCTGCGATGAAGATACCCCGGTAATTACTGCTCAACAGTGGAAGGCTTTTACCAACAAAGAGAAAGAAAAATTTTTACAGCACTACCGCATT
>JAGUUF010000244.1 GCA_020063545.1 Cytophagales bacterium | reverse complement strand
TCCCCGCTGTAAAACCAGGATACGCTATAAAGAAATTGTCGGCTTATCAGTACATCGAAGAAGTTGGTATAGGAGCCAATGAAGCAGAAGACCCGTTTCATTATGCGCATTCCCTCGTTCAGCAAATTCTTAAAACACCCAACCAGGAACTGGGCTCCCATACCTTTTCGCATTTTTACTGCAATGAAACAGGGCAGACCATAGCGCAGTTTCGTGAGGATTTAAAATCGGCACAAAAGGCTGCTGCCGCCTACGGGATAAAACTTAAATCATTGGTATTTCCGCGTAACCAGTTTAACGATGCCTATCTTAACGTATGTTTTGAAGAAGGTTTTACCAGTGTGCGGTCAAATCCTGCCGACTGGTTTTGGAAAATTGACAGTACCCGGCACGAAAGCAGGTGGAAGCGCCTGAACAGGGGCCTGGATGCCTATTTCCCGGTGGGTTTTAAAAACTCTTATCCTTTGTCTGCGCTTGTTGTCCGTCCCGGCTTCCCAGTTTGCCTGCCGGCAAGCAGGTTGCTTCGGCCATACCGGCCGCAGGAATGGCTGCTAAATGACCTGAAAATCCAACGCGTAGTAAACGAAATGAATCATGCCGCCCGCAATAATCAGGTCTATCACCTGTGGTGGCACCCGCACAATTTTGGTCATTATCCTGATGCCAGTTTGAATGGACTGGAAAAAATTCTTTCGAACTTTGTGCAGTGTAAAAATGAATATGGCATGACATCCATGACCATGGGCGAATTGGCAGAGACCGTAACGGCATTACATGCGCACCCGACTGCTTAGAATTACCACCGTTCCGGAATCGCTCCTGATTTTATTGAATGGGCAACTTGAGTTTATGCAACAGCATGGATTTGATGTATTGGCCGTAAGCAGCAGGGGTGCCTATGTGCATGAAATCAGGAAGAATGGAATACCCCATCAATCGGTATTCCTCACAAGAAGGATTTCTCCGTTTGCCGACCTGGTAGCACTCTTTCAAATCATCTTGTTAATCATAAAGTTCAAACCTGAAATTGTTCATACCCACACCCCGAAAGCCGGACTGTTGGGAATGATGGCCGCCTGGATTTGCCGTGTGCCTGTCCGCCTCCATACCGTGGCGGGCCTGCCGTTAATGGAAACCAGCGGAATTAAACGTCAAGTGCTGAAGTTGACTGAGCGGATAACGTACGCCTGTGCGCACCGGATTTACCCGAATTCGAAGGGATTGGCTGAATTTATTAAGCGCCATTTCAAAAGTGTTAATCCAAAGAAAATATGCATACTGGGTGAGGGAAGCAGTAATGGAATTGATACAAAGCATTATGCCAAAACACCATACCTGGAAACGGAAGCGAAAAGAATACGGGCAAAACTTGGAATTGATGCGGATGGAAAGGTTTTCGGATTCGTTGGAAGAATTGTACGGGATAAGGGAATAAAGGAACTGATTGCAGCCTTCAAACAAATCAACAACCATAATAACGTTTACCTGTTGCTGGTGGGAGCAATGGAGGCCGATCTTGATCCGATTAATAAGTCCGATTTGGAGTTTATTCATGCTGCAGGTAACGTATTTATGGTCGGACATCAGCATGATGTACGGCCATGGATGCTTGCAATGGATGTATTTGTGTTTCCCAGTTATCGTGAAGGCTTTCCGAATGTGGTAATGCAGGCTGCCTGCCTGGAGTTACCCTGCATTGTTTCGGACATTAACGGGTGCAACGAGATAATTGAACATAACAAAACCGGTGTTGTGGTACCTGTAAAAAATGGTCGTGCATTGGCCGGCAGGATGAAGGAATTGTTGGATAATCCGGAACAACGAAAGCAATTCGGAAAACATGCCCGGGAGTTTATTGTACAGCATTTTGAGCAGCAGTTGTTCTGGGAAAGACTCTTGAAGGAATACCGTACTTTACTGATGAACAAACCGTAATAATTTTTTGGTTATGTATTCTGCTTTTGTAAAACCTTTCCTCGATAAAGTAACGGCCTGTATTATCCTATTGCTTTCAAGTCCTGTTTGGATAGTGATTGTTATTGTTTTGGCAATCACCAACAAAGGCAAAGTCTGGTTTGTTCAGGAGCGGCCGGGTAGGGAAGAAAGGCCATTCAGGTTGGTAAAGTTTAAAACCATGAGCGATGCCTGGGATCATAACGGTACTATTTTACCGGATGAGGAGCGGTTAACGAGTATAGGCAAGCTGATACGAAAAACCTCGCTGGATGAGCTGCCGCAATTGTGGAATGTTTTAAAAGGAGATATGTCTATTGTGGGGCCCCGCCCACTGCTTACGGAGTATTTACCGTTATACAATGACCACCAGCGTAAGCGACACAAGGTAAAACCCGGTATTACCGGCTGGGCACAGGTGCATGGTCGCAATACGGTTAACTGGCCCGATCGTTTTAACTACGATGTATGGTATGTGGAGCATCAATCCTTTTGGTTAGATTTGAAAATCCTGCTGATGACGGTAATTAAAGTTTTGAAATCCGAGGGTATCAGCAGCAGTACATCCATAACGATGGAGAAATTCAAGGGAAATAATTGATTTGTCAGGAATGCCGGTTAACAACAACGTAATTTTACAGGGGGGTGGCGAACATGCGCGGGTCGTGCTCGATGCCTTGTTGTCGGATAAAGTAAAGGTTGCAGGCTTGTTTGATCCAAAATACTCCGGCAGTTTATTTGGAGTGCCACAATTGGGAAAGTATAACCCTGAGGTTGAACCTGGTGCTCTGGCAATTGTAGCCATTGGCGATAACAGGCTCCGGAAGGAAGTTGTGAAGCAAACCCGTCATGATTTCACCCGAGCTATACACTCCTCAGCGGTTGTGTCGAAATTTGCCGAAATCGGTAAAGGTTCAATGGTACTGCATGGCGCGATTATTCAGGCAAATACACGCATCGGTAGTCATGTTATTGTAAATACCGGAACCCGGGTCGATCACGATTGTAAGATTGACGACTATGTGCACCTTGCACCCGGAAGTGTATTGTGCGGCACCGTACAGGTTGGAGAAGGCACACTGGTAGGTGCCGGAAGCATTGTTTTACCCGGGATTAAAATCGGCTCATGGACTGTAATTGGTGCTGGGGCAGTGGTTACAAAGAATGTTCCTGATGGTGCGGTTGTGGCTGGAAATCCCGCCAGGATTTTGAAAGAAAAGTAAATGAATACATTGTTTTTATACGGTGCAGGCGGACTTGGCCGCGAGGTGAAAGCCCTGGTTGATGGCTTGCCGGGCTGGAAGGTTGGCGGTTTTTTCGATGATGGACTTAAGAAAGGTGACGTAATAAATGGAGTTCCGGTACTGGGCGGCTTTGCTGAACTGGCTGCAGTAAAAAATGGTAACCTTGTTCTTACATTCGGACTGCCAAAGGTAAAGTCGGACGTTGTAGTTCGATTGGCCAGTCTGGCGATCGCATTTCCCATTATCAGACACCCGTCAGCCATCATTCAGGATGCTGACAGCGTTATGCTTAGTCCGGGTTGTGTGCTTACGGCCGGTGTAATAATGACTACTGATATTGAAATAGGCCGGCATGTGCTGCTTAACCTCAATTGTACGATCGGTCACGATGTGAAAATCGGGGATTGTTCATCCATTATGCCCGGGGTAAACATTTCGGGTAATGTGAAGATTGGAAAAAATGTATTAATTGGTTCGGGTGCAACTATTCTCAACGGGGTTTGTATTGAAGACAATGCGATAATTGGTGCCGGAGCTGTTGTAACCCGCGATGTACCCGCAGGGCGAACGGTAG
>JAGUUF010000311.1 GCA_020063545.1 Cytophagales bacterium | reverse complement strand
TACCTGAATATACTTGCCTTGTTTCTCGACAAACCGAACATTGAAAGCCGTTACCTGCGTTGCCTGCTAAAATGGGGATTTCAGTTACAACTTGGCCCTGCCGATTTATCGCGGAATGCCGACCTATCAAGCATGACGTTTTCTTTACCTGCGGATAAAGTTGCCCGTTTGGAAGCCATCTATCACCTGGTGTATATGATTTACCTCGACCAGGTTGTTGAGGACGTTGAGTTGGAGGTTGCCTCAGTTTATGCCGAAAAACTTGGCTTTAAAGCCTCGGTAGTAAGCGAATTGTTTAAATCCATCGCCACCATAACCAGCGATACCGATAAACCCTGGAATGTTCGGGATGAGGTTTTGGACTTTTTAAAAGTACATGGCGTATAGTGTGTTTTTGATGTAAGGTTAAACCTGTATTTATTGGTCTTTTCCGGCCTTTTGACAGGACTCATCCACTCCACCCGTAGGTAGTTGATTTTGAGAAACTTCCGGCTTTAAAACCTTTAATTTGATGGTTTTTCACATCCATTCAGTTTAAACATCACAGTCGGTTTTTGCTTTTTTCGGCTGATTTGGGCCGTTGAGTTGCCCTTGCATATTAGTTACTGTATTAAACTACTGATGTAGGGTTTTGGGCAGTTTAGAAAGGCAACGGGCAACGCTATATGCCACCTTTGTTACGAGATCCTTTTGACGTATGGAGATGATGAAAGAACTGGAATTCAAGGAAATCGCAAACGTTAAAATTTCAGCCCGTATAAAGCAGGTGATTGTTTTAGCTATTGTTATTCTACTCGGCATTATGCTTTCAACTATGGCCAATGCGCAGGAACCACGGCACACCGTAATTAAAGCCAAAAACGGTTGTCAGCAACTGGCCCGCAAGCGTAACCAAACTAAGAATTTCCGGGTTTCGGTAAAGGAAGTAAAATACAAACCGATGGCGGAAATGGATTCCCCGGCAGCGTACCGCATTTCTGCCCGAAGGGAGAAGGGTGAAAAGACAATAAAGCGTTAATTTTTTGGGTTGTTTGATAAACGGCTGTCCTGCATAACGGGATGGCCGTTTTCTTTTTAGCAATAACAGGTTTTGTTGCCTGCTTTTTTACGGATGTAGGGTTTATAGAAAAATCCACAGGCTTAATAGCACGGGTTAACCCAATTTGCTTCCAAAAGCAAAGATCCCCATGAGAAAGGTTCCATCATTCCTTACTAAGCCGGCCCTGCCGCGCATCGGGTTAATTCTGGCAGCGTGTTTTATGTATGTAGCCACTGCGGCTGGCCAGAGCGCTTTCCAACGTAATAAAGCCCGTCATTTTAAGGATCGGTATCGTAATCAATTCAGTTATTACGAAGATGCCTGTACCATCCTTGAGCGAAAGCGGTTTGCCAAACCCAAAAATCAGCCGGTGCTTGCTTACCGCGAAAAAGTAAAGCATAAGCCCATGGCCGAAATGGACCCGCCCGGTTATGTGCGGGTTTACAAGAAGGCGGAAGTTGTACCGGTAACCGATAATAAGCAAGAAACCGAAACCTTTGCCCAAACCGAGCAGCATGGCGTGGAAGATCAGGTATTGGCCGAGAATCACCTGCCGGTTCCGACATCGGCAAAACATGCAGAAATCCGAAAGAACGTTATGGAGAGCCTGAAAAATAAAAAGGAAGGTGAAGCTATCGAACTAAAGCCATTGTATTTCAACTTTAACCAGGATGAACTTTCGATGGTTGACACCGACCCCTTCCTGTATGCCGTAGAATATGCCCTGCAGGGCAGGCACATTCTTATTGAGGGACATACCGA
The DNA here is from genome assembly GCA_020063545.1 of Cytophagales bacterium. Classification (GTDB taxonomy): domain Bacteria; phylum Bacteroidota; class Bacteroidia; order Cytophagales; family Cyclobacteriaceae; genus UBA2336. Next base: position 11,532 of record JAGUUF010000311.1, on the reverse strand, counting down.
TAACCAGGGGGCTGATACCTATAATGTTCAATTATCGATAAAGCGTGTTCAGAAAATCAGAAAACTCATGCATGACATGGGTGTGCCGGATGACCAGATTTCGGTAGTGGGCTATGGCGAAGAACATGCCTCAACTACCAGTTCAAAGGAAGATCACCAAAAATACAGACGGGTTGATTTTAAGGTGTTTTGATCCGGCTCTTAATAGAGTTTTACAATAGTATCGGTAACGATGATTTCCTCATTGCATAGGCGCAACATGATTTCGGCAACTTTTTCAGGCTTTATCCATTTGCTGTAATCGGCTTGCGGCATGACAACCCGGTTATCGGGTGTGTCAATAATTTCAGGCACCAGGCTATACCCGGCTACCTGTTTTTCGTTCCCGTGTGCGTTTATGAATTCTGTAAGTTTAATAAGTTGGGCTTTCGCCAGGGCATAGGCAATTGCTTTGCCAGCTGCTTTAGTGTCAAGCGCGGGTTTGGCACCGATAAAAATTATCCGGCCACTGTTATTTTGCTCCATGTGCTGAAATACCGGCCGCACAACATTCAGGGCTGTTTCAACATTAAGCATAAACATTCGCCTTAAATCCTCCGTTGTGGTATCGGCTATTGTGCCGCTTTGATAACCTCCTGCCAGCAACAGGGCTGCATGGACCTGGCGAAACTCCGAAATAACAGTTTGTATCCAGTCGGCAACCGCATGTTCATCGGTCAGGTCGATAGCATAAATATGTAAATCTTTATTAGGCAAGCCGGTAAGCGATTTACCTGGCGATACAGAGGCAATAACCCGCCAGCCCCGGTTAAGAAAATGGGCAACCGTTACTTTTCCCAGGTTGCCACCGGCACCGGTTATCAGTGCGGTTTTCTTTTGCATCATTAGTTCTTCGGTGGTTTGGTATTGCGTGGGCCCGGCCAGGGATATTTCGAAGTCTTCCTCGGCTTTCTTTCTTTTCGTTTGCTTACCATGGAGCGCTTTTCTTTCGGGTCAATTTCAGCGGTGCGCGAAACGCCCACGGTAAACAGCACAAGCAAATCCCTTCGGGCACCGGGCAGGTCGTAAAGGGCTTCGTAGGCATTAACTTTTGACAGGTACTCCGACTTGCGCGGTTCCAGCAGGCCGTAACTTCCACGAAGGTCCATCGAAAGCCGCAGCGTTTCGCTCACATCCCAGTCGGTACGGAAGCCGATTGCGCCAAAAGCCTGAAACCGGTTGTAATCGGATACCTTCAGAAGTTTCAGATCGCTTACCACCGGGCTGATAACTTCGGTAGAGCCGGGAAAAGTTGGTTCATACTCGGGAGGAAGAATCGGAAGAACTGCAGGCTGGAATTTCAGGATTGCATCCGAGTGCGTAATGGTTTCCTGACCCCTTAGCATAAAGGCTGCGCTTACCGATGCGACAAAACTTACTTTAAAAAATCCCAGGTCAATCATGTGCAGTTTAAACCCGAAAGGCGCGTGGATGTAGGTGAGATCAATTTTCCGTTCTCCTACATGTCCGCCAGAGACATTTACCACGTTAAAGTGCTGGCCGGTATTGAAAACAGATGGGTCGAACGTAAATCCGTATCCCTGGTAATCAATACCGTAGTGAAAACCAAACGGGGCAAATCGAATTTTATACTTCTCGCGGTAGCGTGGGTCTTTCTGTATGCCCTCATCCCAGGTGTAGGGCACCGTTAACCCGGTAAATATACCGATGGAGTGAACCTCTTGTGCATGAAGGGATTGCACCCATAAACACAACATGGCAAGTACTGGTATTACAGCAGGCTTGGGTTTAGGGGTCATTCAAAAGGGCACTTTAAAGAGCAAAATAATAATTAATATTTATCCCCTATAACCCGCTGACCTATAAGACGTTAACCTAGCCGTTAAAATTCTTTAATTTTTCCGTAATTCGCTGCGCCATGAATAACAGGTTATCGACTTGGTGGGGTATGAGCGTGCATGGCAACATATATGTAGCCCTTGCGCAGCGCCTGCTCATTGCCATGCTGCTTTTTACCGTGTGCCGTATCGGGTTTTATGCCTTTAACTATGCCTATTTTCCTGGGGTAACACCAGCAGGATTTTTCAGGATTCTGTATGGTGGCCTAAAGTTCGATTTAACTGCTGTGCTGTATGTGAATGCACTGGTTATTGTGCTTATGATTGTGCCCTTTGACATCCGGTTCAGGGCATGGTATCAACGTGTTGTTAAAGTTTTATTTTTTGTATTTAACGGAACAGCCCTGGCGGCCAACGTGGCCGATTTTATTTACTACCGCTTTACGCTGCGAAGAACAACGGCTGACGTATTCAGGCAATTTGAACATGAGGAGAATATGGCAGCACTCGGGTTTCGCTTTTTATTCGACTACTGGTATGCCGTTGCTTTTTGGATCGCCCTGGTATGGATAATGGTGATGCTTTATAAACGTACCACTGTAACCGGCCCTATGGTGCGTAACAGGCTTGCCTATTACAGCTTTGGCGTGCTAAGCGTACCGCTTATTGTTTACCTGTTTATTGGCGGGGTGCGTGGAGGATTCAGGCACAGCACGCGGCCCATTACCCTGAGCAATGCCGGTGAATTTGTTAACCAGGCAAATGAAGTAAATATTGTATTGAATACACCGTTTGCCATATTCCGCACATTGGGTAAAACCAAAATTCAAAAGGTGCATTATTTCGACAGCGATTATCAGGCTGGGGCTATCTATAGCCCGGTGCATGTGCCCGGTGATTCAACCCGGTTCAGGCCGCTTAACGTGGTGATTATTATCCTGGAAAGTTTTTCGAAAGAATTTATCGGTGCACTAAATGCCGACAAGCCGGGGTACAAAGGTTATGCACCCTTTCTGGATTCGCTATTGGTTCACAGTAAAACATTTACCCACTCATTTGCCAACGGACGCAAGTCTATTGACGGGCTTCCGTCTATCATTGCCGGGATACCTTCGGTTGATATTCCCTATGTACTTACCCCGTTTTCGAACAACAAAATCAGGGCACTGGGCACGGTGCTTAAAGAAAAAGGATACCACACTTCTTTTTTTCACGGTGCTCCCAATGGTTCGATGGGGTTTAACGCGTTTATGAACCTGGCCGGTTTCGAGCATTACTATGGTATGAGCGAGTACGGCAACGATGCCGATTTTGACGGCATGTGGGGTATTTGGGATGATAAATTCTTTTCTTTTTATGCCGACCGGTTGAATACCTTTCCACAGCCCTTTGTGTCTGCACTCTTCTCGGTAAGTTCCCATCATCCGTTTAACATTCCGGCTGAGTATGAACGGGAGTTCAAAGGCGGAGAGAAACCCATTCTACGATGTATTCAGTACACCGATTACGCGCTGAAAAATTTTTTTGCACGGATAAAAAAAATGCCGTGGTATGATAACACGCTGTTTGTGATTACAGCTGATCATTGCTCATCCGATATTTTATTTCCTGAATCGCGCACGGCATGGGGGCTACACAGCGTACCGGTTATTTTCTTCAGGCCCGACAATTCTCTTACCGGAATTGAAAATACCCTTGTGCAACATATTGATATCATGCCAACGGTGCTGGGTTACCTGGGATATGAAAAACCTTACCTGGCGTTTGGAAGGGATGTGTTTTCGGAAGCTGATCCTTTTGCATTTATTTATCGCGATACCTACAATCTTTTTTCGGGCGATTATATACTCCGGTTTGACGGAGAGAAAACACAAGGACTGTATGATTTTGTTTCGGATAGAATGCTGACAACGGATTTGAAAGACAGCCTTCCGGATGTTGTTGTTCAGATGGAACAGAAGGTTAAAGCGGTGGTGCAACAATATAAAAACAGGATGATTGATAACCGCTTAACGGTTGAGTGACATCAGAAGAGGATACCCAGTTGAACCATAATCATGTTGGTTTTGGTGGTTCCTTCTTCATACGTTACGAAGCCATTTTCAACTTTAACAGAACCTCGCTTTACATAGGAAGTCGGGTCGCCCCACAGGTACATAACCCTGAACATGAAGGATGAAGGCATATGGTCTTCATCGGTTTTTGGTTTACGGGTGTACCAACCCAACCCAAGGCCATGGCCCAGTCCGTTATCGTTGGTGGTATTTATAACTACAGGGCTGGTTATCGTCAAGGATGATATGGGTAACATTCTTATCAATCTTGGTGCGGGTGTTGAAAATCTTTAACCCGATGGTACCATCAATAAAGGGTACAAACCCTGTTTCCCTGCTTGAGAGAAACACCCGGGTTATGCCATTAATGGCATAATAATTAAAGGTTGTTTTAAAGGGTGGCGCATCGGCTGTAGATTTGATTTTATCACGACCAAAGGTCATGTACGAGAAATCGGCACCAAAGAATGCCGGTGAGTATCCCTTTTTTCCTTTCGGGTTAAATAAGACTGTGGTGCCAAAACCCACGGCAGCCCCGCCAATGGAATTATCAACGGCTTGTTTAAATTCCTTTATCGGAAAAGCAGTATTCAGTTGAAGGGAGAACTGGTCGGATTCCTGTGCTGACGTTGAAAGCCGGAAAACAATAAGCAAACAGAAGAGGGTTAGCTTTTTCATGTGCAATGAAAGACAAGTTCTATGCCAGGTTATGGTGAACTTTCTGCACATCATCATCACTTTCCAGTGCTTCAACACATTTTAATACATCATCTACCTGGTCTTCGGGTAGTTCCTTTGTGGTGGTGGGTATGTATTGGAGTTCCGCGCTTTTTGGTTCCAGCCCCCGCGACTCCAGAAACTTTTGCATTTGCCCGAACTCGGTAAATTTTGTGTAGATAATAACTTCCTCGTCTCCCCGTTCAATATCGTCAGCACCGGCATCAATCAGGTCAAGTTCCAGTTCATCAAGGTTAAGTTTGCCGGTATCGAATTTAAATACCCCTTTGCGTTCGAATAGAAATGCCACGGAGCCCGAGTTGCCCATGTTGCCCCCGTTTTTTGAGAAGTGTAGCCTGATGTTGGCTACTGTTCGGGTTGGGTTGTCGGTAGCGCATTCAACCAGAATGGGTACACCATGCGGCCCGTAGCCTTCATAGGTTATTTCCTGGTAATCCTTTTCTTCTTTAGAACTTGCCCGCTTAATGGCGGCTTCCACTTTATCCTTTGGCATGTTAACGCCTTTCGCGTTTTGGATGGCCATCCGTAGTTTGGGATTGTATTCCGGGTTTGGCCCGCCCTGCTTTACGGCTATGGCGATGTCTTTACCAATGCGCGTAAATGCTTTTGCCATGCGGTCGAACCGCGCAAACATTTTATGCTTTCGTTTTTCAAATATCCGGCCCATGTTCAGGTAAGATCAGAGGGGCAAAATTAGCAGAGAAAAATCAGCAGGCAAGGTGGTGTTACGTTATGCTTTTCAGGGTAGCCCGCCTGTTTATTTTTCCGGAGGCCGTAACAATAAACCTGGTTGCATATCGGATTTGTTTTGGCATTTCGTACGGGCTGAGGTCCTTTTTCAAGAGTCCGATAAGCTGTGCCTCAACATCATGCGAAAGCGGATCGCTTTCTATAACCATTATAACCTGCTCGCCCAGCAACTCGTGGGGGGTGCTGCCGATAAAGAACGGCTGGTTAATGCCAAGCGTGTGAAAGACTTCTTCGCAACGCTGCTCCAGTTGTTCGGGCCATATTTTTATTCCGCCACTGTTAATGACATTATCAAACCGGCCTAAAATCCTGAAGGAATTATCAGCCTGTAATTCGGCAACATCTTTCGTAACAACCGGTTCTGCAATTTCAGGTAAGCGGATTACCAGGCAGTTTCGTTCATCGGTTTTTACAGTAACACCCGGCAGCGTTTTGAAATAATTTTGTTTATCCGGGCCATTTAATTTTTGAAGGGCAATATTCGACAGGGTTTCCGTCATTCCGTAGGTGGCATACACCGGGCATTGCAACTTCTGAATTTTTTTTGCAAGCACTTCATTTACCGGTGCTCCGCCTATCAGGATGGCTTTCATCCGGTTTAGCTGGCCGGTTCGCATAGGGATACCCATCATGGTTTGAAGTTGCAACGGAACAAAAGCAGCAAAGACATCCTGTAGACCGGGAGGGAGGTGTTGCAGTGGATCGGAAACCGGTTCAACGGCTACAATGCCCAGGTTAAATTCCAGCGCCCGCACAAGCATCATTTTGCCGGCAATGTATTCCGGGTTCAGGCAAACCAGTGCGGTGCTGCCAGGGGTAATAGTCAGTGCGTTTAGTGTGCGCTGGGCGCTGGCTGCCATCTGGCTCCGGCTGATGATGATTTCCTTTGGCGGCCCGGTTGAACCGCTGGTTTGCTGCCGGAAAGTTTCTGTACCGTTCAGCCATTGCCGGATAAAATGCAGGGTTGCTTTTTCAAAAGCAGATGAGCCGGTCTCACGGCCGGAGCGGATGGCGCTCAGGGGTATTTCGCGCTGGTTAATCCGGATTGACTCAAAGCGATAATTCAAGATGGTGTTTGCTATAATTCAGCAAGGTCGTTTTCGAAGCGGCCCAAAATCATGGCTTCTTTGGCAGAAAACCCGCAGCACGATTCGGCCACACGTTTTACCACACGCTTGGCAGTTTCTTTCAGATCAGGAGTGAGGTGGGACTTATACTTTTTAAAATCATTCATAGCATCCTTGTAGGCTTCTTCTAATGTTGGCGTAGTAACTTCATCGAGCAGTTCAAACCGGCTCTGTGCCACCCACGAGTCATAATCCAGTTCTTCTTTAATGATCGTTGTAAAAGCCATCCGCTCCGTAGGGCTAAGTCCTTTGTCGGCTTTGGCAATGACATAGGCCACTTCGGCAATGGAGCGGTATATTTCCCGTTTCTGAATTTCCATGGGTGTAGGGTTACATGTTCATTACGGGAATTTAGGAAATTTCGACCAGTCGGGATCACGCTTCTCCATAAAAGCATTTTTACCTTCTTTAGCTTCATCGCTTAAATAATAAAGCAACGTAGCATTTCCGGCCAGTTCCTGTATACCTGCCTGTCCGTCAAGTTCGGCATTAAACGAAACTTTAAGCATGCGTATGGCAAGCGGGCTTTTTGCAATAATTTTTTTTGCCCATTCAACATACGTTTCTTCCAGTTTATCCAGCGGCACCACTTTATTTACAAGGCCCATGTCGAGCGCTTCCTGTGCGTTGTACTGATCGCACAGGTACCAGATTTCGCGTGCTTTCTTCTGGCCAACAATCCGTGCCAGGTACGAGGCGCCAAAGCCACCGTCAAAACTTCCTACTTTCGGACCGGTTTGTCCGAAGCGGGCATTTTCTGCAGCTATGGTTAAGTCACACACCACATGCAATACATGCCCTCCGCCAATAGCCCAGCCTGCAACTGCAGCGATAACCGGTTTAGGTATCGATCGGATCATTCGCTGCAAATCCAGTACATTAAGGCGCGGCACGGCATCCTGGCCAACGTAGCCCCCGTGGCCGCGCACGCTCTGATCGCCACCGCTGCAAAAGGCCTTGCCGCCTTCACCGGTAAGGATAACCACACGGATGTCGGCATCTTCGCGGCAAATGCTCATGGCATCAATCATTTCCATAACCGTGAGCGGGGTGAAAGCATTATGAACAGCGGGGCGGTTAATGCTGATGCGTGCAATGCCGTCCAGTTTGTGAAACAGGATTTCCTTATACTCTTTAATAGGTTGCCAGGGATAAATAAGCTTCATGGTGCCTGTGTTAGGTTTTGTTTAAATTTTTCAAAAACGGTTTTGTTCAAGTCAATGCTGCTCTCCAGTTCCAGCACTTTGGGTTTGCCAGTTGATTTGAAGAACTCGTCCAGCAAAGCCGGTACATTTTCAGCCTGCTTCACCGGCAAATAATCAACCCCGAATTCCGTACACAAAGTTTTAGCGGTGAGCGGCTGGCGGGTAACAAAATACTCTTCGGCTTCAGGTAAATCGGCAGGGCCATCAATAAGTTTAAAGATAATTCCGCCATGGTTGTTCAGCAATACTACCCGCAAATTAGGTAACGGATAATTGTGCCAGAATGCATTCCGATCGTAAAAGAAGGCAAGGTCTCCGGTAATCAGGATGTTGAGTGCATCGGATACAAAGCTATGCCCTACGGCTGTACTTGTGCATCCGTCAATACCGCTGGTTCCGCGGTTGCTGAATACGCTAACCTTCTGATGCGGTTGAAGCCCGATGTATTCGGCATACCGTACACTCATGCTGTTGGCAAGGTGCAGGTTGCAATGATCCGGTAATTGCCCCAGCACACTGTTTACAAGTGCAAGTTCGCTTAGTTCGGATTGGGGGAAAAACGAGGTAAGCCTCTGCCTTATTCGCTGGTCTTCTGCTGCCCAGTTTTTGCTAAACTGTTCCGATTGCTTAAGAGTAAGGCTGTTGATAAAGGTAAAAAACTCCTGAGGATTGGCAACGATGTTCCGGGTAAGGTTTTGAAACGGATCGGTGGCGGTTGTATGCGGTTGAATATGCCAATGTTCGAGTTGAGGGAACTTCCGCAAGAAGAGTTTCAGGTTTTTGCTGAGTACTGATTTTCCAAAACTAATCAACAAGTCGGGTTTAAGCCTGGTGGTGAGTTCATCGGATGGTTTGGTAAGAAATGCATCGGCATAACGAATGCCGTGTTGCAGTTGGTGCAGGTTGGAAAGAATGCCGGTGAATACCGGTATCCGGCCGGCAATTGGTTGCATGGCTGTTACCAGTTCAGGGTCGGCATCGAGTTGCCCGGCCACAATCAGGATGTTTCGGTATGTCGGTAAGGCGGTGGCAATTTTTTCTTTTACTTCATCTGTCAGACAAATGGTGTTGTGTTCTTCTATAATGCGAACGTTTTTGCTGTAGGAGAACGCTTCATCAGGTGCAGGATAAAAAGGTTCCCGAAATGGTGTATTAATGTGTACGGGGCCTTTTGGTTCGGCATTAGCCAGGTTAACCGCTTCATTGATGATGCGGTTAATATGCCAGCGGTCATCAGGATGTTCGTACTGTTGGGGCAGAGAATAGAAACCCTTTACATGCCTGCCATACAACGCAGCCTGGTAAATTGTTTGCCCGTCATGCTGGGTAATCCATTCCGCAGGGCGGTCGGCCGTGAATATCAACAGTGGTGTTTGCGAAAAGTATGCTTCGGCTACGGCCGGTGAAAAATTATATGCTGCCGTGCCTGAAGTACTTACCACCGCTACCGGTTTTTTTGTTTGCCGGGCAATTCCCAATGCAATAAAGGCAGCACTTCGTTCATCGGTGATGGTACGGCATTGTATGGCGGGGTGACGGGTAAAAGCCAGTATTAGCGGGGCGCAACGCGAGCCGGGACACAGCACGGCATGGGTAAGCCCTTTACGTGAACAGATTTCTGCAATATCGTAGATGGGCTGGTTGCGCACGGATTTACAACACTACAGAAAGTAAAGTATTCAATTTCATTTCGGTTTCCTCCCATTCTTTTTTAGGAACAGAGTCTGCCGTGACTCCGCAGCCGGCATAACAAACCAGGTGTTGATTTACCATGTGCATGCACCGGAGGTTAACAAAGATGTGGATGGCGTTAGCAATATTTACCGGACCGAGGAAACCTGAATAGAATTGCCGATTGTAACCTTCACGCTCCTGCAGAAATTTAAAAGCAGGCTCCATCGGCATTCCGCAAACTGCCGAAGTGGGGTGAAGGAGGTTAAGCATTACCGATGCCAGTTGCGGAAAATTTGTAGCCCTCAGGTCAACTGCAAAATCGGTTTTCAGGTGCAACAGGTTTCCGGCTACGGTTGTTTTTGGACCATGTTCGTCAAATTCACGCAGGCGGATTTTTTTAAAACAATTGATGATGTACCGGCTTACCAGTGCCTGCTCTTCAATTTCTTTTTGCGTCCACGCCACATCTTTCAAGTTGGTGTCGGGCAGGCAAGGCTGCGTTCCGGCAAGTGCCACCGTGCGGAATACCTGGTCTTCAACCTGTACGAGGATTTCAGGTGAGGCCCCAAGCCAGGTGCCCACTCCGGGTATGCTTACCAGCGAAACCATGGCACCGGGATAAGCTGCGCACAATTTTCGGAATGCTTCAAGTGGATCGAACCCGGCTGGCAGCGGCACGATTTTACAGCGGGAGGGAACAATTTTTTCAAAATCGCCCTCATTTATTTTCTCAATGCATGCGTTGACCAGATCGGTAAAATCGGGTTGGGGCTGCTGTATTCCTATTATTGCTGGCGGCCCGTGAAACGAAACAGGAACAGCAGGCTGCTGCTGACTGTTAAGCCATTCGTGCGATACGGATTCCAGCGGGTTTTCGGGCGGGCTGAGTGTTCCGTTTTCAAGTTGGAAGAATAAATCGGCCTTCAGGTAAAAACCCTTGTCATTCCGGTTAAAAGGACAAAACAAGAAACCACCGTCCAGGTTTTCCAGCTGACTTTCCGGGGTGAAGTGGTGAATATGCGAAGCAAGCAACACATTTCTTTTTTGTTCACCCGGAAGTTGCCAGGCGGCAAATGCATACCCGTTAAGCAGCCCGGCAAACACAATCCTGTTCAGGGATTCAGTTTCAGATGCAACCGTTGCTGTTGTATAAATTTCCGGTGCTTTCATTCTTCTTTATCTAAAACAGCCATGGTAATACGGCTAACACATACTAATTGATTTTGTTCGGTCACAATTTTTATCTCCCACACCTGTGTACGCCTTCCAATGTGAATGGGCTTTGATGTGCCCACAACATACCCGCTGCGCACGCTTTTTACATGATTGGCATTAATCTCAAGGCCTACGCAGTATTTTTTTTGATTGTCAATGCAGCAATGCGCAGCCACGCTACCCAGTGTTTCGGCTAATGCCAGCGAGGCGCCCCCGTGAAGCAGGCCATAGGGCTGATGTGTACGGTTATCAACCGGCATGCGCGCCTTAAGGTAATCGTCACCTATTTCAGTAAACTCAATACCCAGGTGTTCTACCATGGTATTCTTCGACAGGCGCTGAAGTGCCTCTAATGTAATTCCGGTGTGAAACAGTGCCATTAGCCTTTGTGGTTGTACTTAGCAGTAATTCCCTATTTTTGCGCCCGCCCGCAGCAAGCGGGACAAAATAGCGTAAAAATTTGATCACTAAAAAAATATACATCATCCGCCATGGGCAAACCGATTTTAACCTGAAAGGCATTGTTCAGGGCAGTGGTGTTGACAGCAGCCTGAATGCTTTTGGGCGCATCCAATCCGAAGCGTTTTATAACACGTACCGCCATGTTCCGTTCAGCAAGGTGTACACATCGGCATTGAAGAGAAGTATTGAATCGGTTTCGGGGTTTCTTAACCTGGGGATACCCCACGAAGTTTTACCCGGTCTTAATGAAATTTCATGGGGAAGAAAGGAGGGGCAGCCCATTACACCTGAGGAGGACGCCTACTATCATGATATGCTTAATGAATGGCGAAAAGGAAATACCAGCCTGCGCATTGAAGGTGGAGAAAGCCCTGACGATGTTGTGGCGCGTATGAAGCCTGCCGTACAAACCATCTTGAGCCGGTCGGAAGAACACACGGTTCTGGTTTGCATGCATGGAAGGGCCATG
>JAGUUF010000094.1 GCA_020063545.1 Cytophagales bacterium | reverse complement strand
ATGGAACAACTCCATGATACTGGGTTCTATTATTATGGTGGCAGCCGGAATTGTGATTTACCTGCTGCACAACCTGCGGGTTTCGAGCATTGCCGAATACCACCTGAAGTACGACTACATCAACGCCAAAGAGATTAAAAACTATAAACTGGTATTTTACTGCTTTGGTGTTGCCGTTACGCTGGCCATTAACCTGTACGGTATGCACGAGATGAAGCAGGTGGAGGTTTGGTTCTTTACACGCCTGTTCATGTCTATTGCCGGGGGTACCCTGGTGGCGTATGTGGCCTACCTTGTTCTGGAGTATTATTACCCTACCAAACTTGATAAAAAACTTAAGCGTTACAGGCTTGCACCCCGCATTAACCCGAAAACGGGTAACAAGATGCGACTGTTGAGCGAGGAGGAGGAAGATGTACACCTGGAAGAAGGGATGATTGCCGAAGAGAATGTGTTTTCAATTGATTACGATGTGTGGATTGATGAAAAAACCGGTGATGTAAAGATTGAAAAGTACCAGGGCAGGCTGCAGGCGTTAAAATGCAACACCTGCGGGTTTCATACCATGCGCGTTACCAAAGAGGAGGTGACCAAAATGCCCTCGGATACCGAACCTGGTGAGTTGGTGAAGCACTACCAGTGCAGTTACTGTAAATCGGTGCGGGCAACTGCTTTTAACATCTCCACCAAACAAGCCGAGGATTATAAGAAGGAGAAGTTCAAATTCAGGCAAAATAAGGATGTTGACCTGGTTAAGGTTGAAATCCATACCATTGCCGGCAACAAAAAGCATTACGAATTTCAAAACCTCGAAGAGGCACAGAAGTTTCTTAATGAATTTGATTCCGGCAAAGCATAAATCCGGGCACATTGTTTGCCCAAGTTTTTACTAAAATTAAGTTACGTGTATGAGAAACCCGGTGAAGTTGAGTTTACTATTGATGCTTATGCCCATCCTGGTGTGGGCAGGCCTTACCCCGCCCGATTCAGTGCTGGCCCCGCGGCCGGTGTATGGCAGGCAGGCAAAAGTCATCATCCAAATCCTTGAAAGCAGCCATTACCGTAAACTGAAGTTTAACGACTCGCTCTCATCGGCCATCCTTGACGCCTACATTGCCACACTCGACAACCAGCGCAGTTACTTTCTTAAATCCGACATTGAATCATTTACTAAGTACCGGTTTCAGTTGGATGATCTTACCCGTATTGAAAAAGTTGATCCCGCTTTTGAAATCTACGAAGTGTTTAAAAAACGCTTTGCTGAACGGATGAATTACGTACTAAACCAACTTATTAACAAAGACTTTGATTATTCAAAAAACGAATATTACGAAGTGGACAGGGAGAAAGCAGCCTGGGCCACAACCGAAAAGGAACTAAATGATATCTGGACATTAGCCATAAAAAACCAGGCTTTAAGCCTGAAGATCACCGGCAAAACACCTGCTGAAATAAAAGAAACCCTGCGTACACGATACGAACGCTTTGTAAAGTCCATGAAGCAAACCAACAGTGAAGATGTATTCGGTTATTACATGAACACCATAACCGAGGCCTTCGATCCGCACACCAACTACTTTTCTCCCAGGCGGGCCGACCTGTTCAAGCAAAGCATGTCACAATCGCTCGAAGGTATTGGCGCCCGGCTGCAAACCGAAAACGATTATACCAAAGTGGTTGAAATTCTTCCCGGTGGCCCTGCCGAGAAAACAAAACTCGTGAATGTGAATGATCGCATAATTGGCGTAGCCCAGGGCGATGATGGCGAAATGGTTGATGTCATCGGATGGCGGATAGATGACGTAGTTAAACTGATAAAAGGCCCTAAAGGAACAAAGGTGCGGCTTACCATTCTTCCTGCCGAGACCGGAGTTACCGGTCCGCCTGTGGTAGTAACCCTTATACGCGATAAAATTAAACTGGAAGATTTAACTGCCAAGAAGAAGGTGATCGACTACGTGCAGGATGGCCGGCAGGTGAAACTCGGGGTGATTACATTGCCAAGTTTCTATTTCGATTGGGAGGCCTACCAGAAGGGCGATCCGAATTATAACAGCACCACCAAAGATGTTAAACGCCTGATTGCCGAAATGCAGAAGGAAGGTATTGACGGCCTTGTCGTTGATTTGCGCAATAACGGTGGTGGCTCACTTGAAGAAGCCATTAACCTTACCGGCCTTTTCATAAAAAACGGCCCGGTAGTGCAGGTAAAAGATTCGTACAACCGCACTGAAATAAAAAATGATGAGGATCCCGGCATTGCTTACAACGGACCGCTCGTTGTAATGATTAACCGGTTCAGTGCTTCTGCCTCCGAAATTTTTGCGGGCGCCATCCAGGATTATCACCGCGGGGTGGTGGTAGGAGAGTCATCATTTGGAAAGGGCACGGTTCAGTCCATCATTGAATTGGATAGGTACGTAAATTTTCCTAAAGAAGAAGTTGGTTCATTGAAACTTACCTTTCAGAAGTTTTACCGGGTTACCGGAAACAGCACACAGTTTAAGGGGGTTACCCCGGATATTAAATTCCCAAGTGCCCTGGATGCGGAACAGTTTGGTGAGCGCTCCAGCAAAAGCGCGCTGCCCTGGGATGAAATCCGCGGCACCCTTTACCAAAAAACTCCTGTTATCAACGAAAGGGTGCTGGCAGCCCTTAGCCGGTCTTACCAGGAGCGGCTGAAGAAAGACCCTCAACTGCAGGATTTGGTTGCCCAAACCGAAGAAACACGTAAAAGCCTGACTCAGAACCGGGTGTCATTAAATGAAGAGGTTAGACGGAAAGAACTGGAAGAATCGGAAAAGAAACGGAATGCCAGGAAACCGGGAGACACAAAGATTGACCGCGAAGGACAAACAGAAAATTCGCTTCTGAAACTGGATGACGAATACCTGCGTGAAGGGCTATTAGTGCTAACCGACCTGATTACCTCTAAAATCGGGTAAAAAAAAGCGGGGTGTACCCCGCTTTTTTTGTGTTTTAGTAAATAGGTTACGATTCCTTTAAAAACTCTTCAAATGTTTTGAGCGTTACGGGCTCAAGCCCGTTTTTCTTTGCCAGGTCATTGATTTTAGCCTGGTACTTGTCCTTAATTTTTTTGAAATCTGACTTACCCGTGTTGAACCGGTTTTCAAGAGCTTCCAGATTATCCAATTCTGCAGTATTGGGCTTGTAGAAACTTTGGGCCACTTTGCTGTATAGTTCGGCAAGGCGTTCGCGTAACTGCGGCTCGGCTGAGCCAACGTAGTTATCACCTTTAGTAACCACCAGGGTTTCCTTCAGTTTGGTGAGCTCGGCCAAATAGGGGTTAACGGTTTTCGCAACCGATGGATTTTTTGCTTTCAGGCTTTCAGCCAGTTTAAGGTTTTCGTCCAATTCATACACCAGGTAGGCCAGTTCTTCCGACATCCGATACACTTTACGTGTGGTTTCTTCCTGCAACTTGCGGTCGGCAAGGGGTATATCCGAGCGCTTGTCGTATTCAATAACCAGGTCGTTCGTATAAGTTTCTTTTCCTTTTCGTATCACCACTTTATACGTGCCCGCAGGTACGCGCATGGAAGTAAATCCGCCAAACGCAAAGGTTT
>JAGUUF010000309.1 GCA_020063545.1 Cytophagales bacterium | reverse complement strand
TTGTAAATAATACTGCTATAGAGAAGCTCGCCTTAAGCTATTGCAGGAATCAAGTTTCAGGGGCCCCACAAATAATCGTTGATTCCCTCAGACCCAATTCAACTTTTCCAACATACCACCCTGTTACCAATCCCAGTGGCTGGCAGTTTACCCGACTTGTTTTTTTTGCTCAGCTTAAAACTCCACCATACACGTATTGCTTTGCTGAAACAGTCCCCTTCTACCCCAGTTGCGGATTACCAAATCCACTATCAGTTAGCTCAACCGTATCCGTACAAGACATTAGCCAGCCACCAGGTGTAATGTTTAATCAACCCGTTTTTTATACGTTAAACCTTGATATTATTAGAAATTTTTACGGTTATTCGTCCAATTACTGGTTTTATATATTTGCTTATGGTCGAAATACCTCAGGTGCCGAGACCTTTCTAACATTTCAACCATTTGATGTTTTGGACAATGGGCCCCTTCCTGCTATTACAGGCATTAATGAAAACCAAAATATATGTTCTGATGGAGCAACCATAAGTCTTGGCTCATCCGAAAGCGGTTACACAATCAATAATTTCTCAATCAATCCATCCACGTTTTCAGGCTCCCTTTCTGGAGCAAATAATAAGAATTTTGATCCGAGTCATGCCAGTTTAGCGGGCGCTGATGAAAGAGCCCTGATGATCCAAATGCTCTACCGGGATTTTAATAATTGTCCAAACATAGTCTCGCGGAATTTTAACTGGATCAATAAACCTGGAGTACCTAATTTAATCCCGGATACAGCAAGATATTGTCAAATAGTACCGCCCGGGGTAGGTTCCAATTTTACGATTAAAGCTACTTCAAACGGATCTGCTACTAATGCTAAGTGGTACAATACTGATCCCGCTAACCCTTCCGCTATCGTACTCGATTCACTCAACTTTACTTTCACAGCCCCGGGTGTCACAGGTCTTACTCCCTTATTGGTAACTTATTATGTTACACAGGTAAATAAAGGTTGTGAAGGAGATGCTAAACCTGCTGTTTTACAAATAAAACCCGCACCAAGCGCAGTCTTCACAGTTCCGTCAATATGCGAAAACCAGGATTTTACCATAACAGGCCCGACAGATTCAGGCACACCCTATGCCCAATACGATTGGTCTTTTGGAAATACACAAACGGCCACTGTTAACAACAACAATTTAGTTACCTACAACTATGGACCAAATACCGGAAACATTCAATTTACGATAGGGCTTGTAGTAACAACGAATCAAGGTTGCCTTAACTCCTCCACCGGTACCGCTACTGTTGGTATCAACCCGGCTCCTGACTTTGTTTCAGACTACATTTGTGAAGACGATCTTACTCGTTTAACCGCAACCGTAACAAATGTTACCGTTGACGCTTTCCAATGGAATTTTGGGGATAGTTCACTGCAAATTGGGCCGGCCCCTAAAAATGATCCCGCCCCTGAAGGAGGCACCTACCAGGCACCGCTGCATAAATTTTTAAATGGCTCAGGGACATACAATGTAAGCGTAACCGCGTTTTCACCCATTGGCTGTAACAGTACAAAAGTAAAGACAATTCGCATTCTCGATACCCTGAACGTAAATACCTCGTATCGAATGGCAAATCTGGATGGCGGGAGGGGATTATGGAGGTTGGAAGATATAACCGGGAATTCGTCCTGGCAATTTAATACACCAACGTCATCGCTTTTTAGTGCCATTACCTCAAATGCATGGGTTACAAACCCAAGTGGCCCTTATAATCCTGGGGAGCGATCTTTTATCAATAGCCCTTGTATAACCTTCCCAACATTGCCAAGGCCGGCAATCTCCATTGACTACATGTTCAAAACCCCAGCAGGGGTAGATGGTGCTGTGCTTGAGTTTTCTCAAGATGGCGGTATAACATGGAACTCAGTCGGAAATATCGGAACAGGACTAAATTGGTTTAATACCACCGGCTTCTTGCTGGGAAATATCGGCTCGAGTCCGGTTGGCTGGTCGGATACAACAACGGTCACGGCTGTTCAAACCGGCAGGCATGCATTGGATTTTATTTCTAACAAGAACAAGACAAGGTTCCGCATTGCATTTGCCAGCGGCTCAGGTGATAAATCCCGTTTTGAAGGCTTTGCCTTCAACAATGTTATCATTGAATCGCGTAATCGGAACCTGCTTGCTGAAAACTTTACACAGAATGATCCCGGTTTTTCAGCAAACAACACTGCGTTCAACAATCTTACCAGCAGTGATGGTGTAAAACTTCAATACCATATTGGTTTTCCAGGCAATGATAACCTGCACCTCGAAAATCCAGCCGACCCGAATTCAAGGGTGGCATTTTATGGCATTACAAACAGTACCGGACTGGTTCCACGCGCCTATATAGATGGTTATAGTAATGGTACTTTTTCGGGCAGCTGGAATCAAACCTACCGCAATTTGAGGTCGCTTGTTATTTCACCTATCAGCTTAACTATAAATACACAGCCCAGGCCCTCTGCCGATACCCTCCAATTTACCGTAACGATTACCCCGGGAACCGGAGGTATTCCTACCGGTCAACCAATACTCCATGCCGTTATCATTGAAAAGGTTAAGGGAAGCAATCAATCGGTAGTTCGAAAAATGCTGCCTAACGCAGCCGGAACACAACTGGCAGTACCGGTAGCTGCCGGTACATACACCTTTAAGTGGCGCCCGGAAATTTCATTTGACCCTGCCCAGGTAGCCATTGTTGCCTTTGTGCAGGATGCTACAACAAAAGATGTTTACCAGGCTGCCGAACTGCTTAACCCTAACCCGGCACACCTGCCGGATGCCGTGATCACCGCCATCGAAGACCCGGCCTTTGCTGAAAAAGTTGAGGTGTACCCCAACCCGGCAAGTCATGAACTGAATATTTTACTGCCCGAGCCTGCCCGTACGGCAACACCGTTTACGTTGATTGATGCCCACGGCCGCAGCCTGGCAGAACAGGAGTTCTCACCCGGCCAGCAATTAAAAACCATTAACACCAGTCAACTGGCGGGTGGGTTGTACATTCTGCAGCTAAAATCGCAGCAGGGCACGGTAAGGAAGAAGGTGTTGATTGTGTATGGAAGGTAATGCGTTAGTGCCTTTACCTTAGCGGGTTTCACTCACAATTAGTATATTTACAGATTCGGAATCTGATTCCGAATCTGTAAATGACTATGATTACCAGAGAGTTAGGCAACTATTTGCGCCATATTGCGGGGCATTACCCGGTGGTTACGCTTACCGGCCCACGGCAGTCGGGTAAAACCACGCTATCCCGGGCTGCTTTTCCGAACCACACCTACTGTAACCTTGAGGATCCCGAACTTCGCAGCCTGGCGTTTACCGATCCACGGGCATTTCTAAAGCAGGGCACTGCCGATTTAATCATTGATGAAGCGCAATATGCCCCGCACTTGTTTTCGTATATCCAGGTACTTGCTGACGAAAAAAAACGCAACGGGCAGTTTATACTTTCCGGGTCTCAAAACTTCCTGTTAATGGAAAAAATTTCGCAAAGCCTTGCCGGCCGCGCTGCCATCCTGCATTTGTTGCCTCTCTCCTTTCGCGAATTATCGGCTTCATCCGTAACCATTAATAACTGGGAACACTATGCATTCTCCGGATCATATCCTGCACCATTAACTCAAAACACAGCCCCCAAAGACTTTTACCCGTTCTACATCCAATCATACCTGGAACGGGATGTCCGTCAGTTAATCAATGTAACCGACCTGGAACGCTTCCGTAATTTTCTGGTGCTTTGTGCCTCCCGTACCGGACAGCAGGTTAATTACAGCCTGTTGGGCAATGAACTCGGCATTGATTCAAAGACAACCATTCGATGGCTGTCTGTTCTGGAAACCAGTTTTATCATATACCGCCTGCCTCAATTCCATAAAAACTTTGGCAAGCGGCTTGTCAAAGCTCCTAAACTTTATTTTTATGATACCGGGCTCGTATGCTTTTTACTGGGTATAAAATCACCCGAAGATGTTGCGCTTCATTACGCCAAAGGATTCCTGTTTGAAAACCTGGTACTGAGCGAACTCTGCAAAAACAAGTTAAATAAGGGCGAACGACCTTCCTTTTATTATATGCGCGACAACACAGGCCATGAAATAGACCTGATAACCGAATCCGGAAATACCCTTACCGCCCTTGAAATCAAATCAACGGGCACCATCCATCCCGACTTCCGCAAAAACCTGCTGTGGCTTCAAAAACTTATAAAACCAAACACCTTGCATCAATGGGTTGTTTATGCGGGTGAGCGCACACAAACAGTATCCGATACAACCATAGTACCCTGGACTCACCTTCCGGCTGTGGATTAGAAACGAGGTAACGCCTCCACATGTAACTTGTTAAAAATCAATGCCTTAAAAGAAACTCAAAACCGTTGCGCGATTGCCGTCCTTCACCTATTTTTAACACGCAAACAACCCCTCAATGGAAATCTTTCTCCATGCCGAAACATGGCTGGCCCTGTTAACGCTTACCTTCTTCGAGGTTGTTCTCGGCATTGATAACATCATTTTCATCTCCATTATTTCCAACCGCCTGCCGGTTGAAATCCGGGCCCGCACCCGCAACATGGGCCTGCTGCTGGCCATGCTGGTGCGCATTGTATTGCTGCTGGGCATTACCTGGGTAATCACCTTTACCGAACCGCTGTTTACCGTTGGCGATGTTATACCCGGTTTTCTGCACAAGTACGTGAATACCGAACACGGTTTCAGCGGTCGCGACCTCATTCTCGGCTTTGGCGGCCTCTTCCTCATTGCCAAAAGTACACGCGAAATTAACCACGAAATGGAAGGCGAAGATGAAGTGATCAACGTGGGCAAAGCGAAGGTAAATGTTACCGGCATCATCATCCAGATTATCCTGATCGACATTATCTTTTCATTCGATTCCATCCTTACCGCAGTGGGGTTAACCAACCAGGTACTCATTATGATTGTTGCCGTTATCATTTCCATCGGCATTATGATGGTATTCTCCGGAAAGATCAGCGAGTTCATCAACCGCCACCCGTCAATGGAAGTGCTTGCCCTTGGCTTCCTGATTTTAATCGGCTTTATGCTGTTCCTGGAAGGGCTGGAATACGAAATCCCGAAAGGTTACATCTACTTTGCGGTAGCCTTCTCGCTGCTGATTGAGATGGTGAACATCCGCGTACGCGGAAGACGGGACAAGAAACGGAAAATGGAAGAAGCGGAAGAGAGGCAGGCCCTTACGGAAGAACCTGCCGTACAGCCCGAAAAAACCAATGTCTGATCACGCGCTCAGGTTTCCTATCGGAAAATTTGAAGCCAGGGAAACATATTCCGGGCAGGAAACTGCCGCTAACCTGCAAAAAATTGAAGAACTGCCCGCAAAGATTGAAACAGCATACCACCTGCTTCAACCTTCTTTGCTTGATAAACCTTACCGGGAAGGCGGCTGGACAGCCCGCCAGGTAATTCACCACCTGGCCGACAGCCACCTGAATGCCTACATCCGCACCAAGTGGACCTTAACCGAAGATACACCCCTGATAAAAGCCTACAACGAAAAAGCCTGGGCCGAAACACCGGAAGTGAACGCAGACCCGCATATTTCAATTGAACTTTTAGAGGCACTCCATAAAAAATGGGTTTTGCTTCTTCGCGAACTTCAGCCATCTGATTTACAGAAAAGTTTTCTTCACCCCGAAACCAACAAACACGTACCGCTTGACCGGATGATTGCCCTCTATGCCTGGCATGGCGAACACCACCTGGCGCACCTTAACCTGATTCTGAATTCTGAATTCTAAATTCCAGATTCTTGAACTACACCCCTCCCCTTCTTCTCTTCAACGGTCACCTGGAAACTATTTACCCTGCGCTGTTCCGACACGTACCGCTGCAGCCCTACCAGCGCGAACGCCTTACCACACCGGATAATGACTTTCTGGACCTTGACTGGCTGACGCAACAATCCGATAAGCTGGTTATCATTTCACACGGCCTGGAAGGCAATACCAGCCGCGCCTATGTAAAAGGAATGGCCCGGGCACTTTTCCTAAACGGATTTGATGTATTAGCCTGGAACTACCGGGGTTGCAGCGAAGAAATGAACCGGCAACTCCGGTTTTACCACAGCGGTGCCACCGATGACCTCGACACGGTAATTACCCATGCCGTAAATCAACAGTACAAATCCATAAGCCTGGTTGGGTTTAGCCTGGGCGGCAACCTTTCGCTGAAATACCTGGGCGAAAACAGAAATCGCCCTGCCGCGTTGCATAAAGCAGTTGTCTTCTCTGTTCCGCTAAACCTGCACACCAGCTGTATCACCATCTCACAGCCTTCGAACCGGATTTACGCCAACCGATTTCTGAAAAGCCTGAAAGAAAAGGTGCAACGAAAGGCCCGGATGATGCCCGGACTTGACACGCGCGGACTAAAAAAAATAAAAACACTGATGGAATTTGATGATGTGATTACCGGGCCGCTGCACGGGTTTAACAATGCACTCGATTATTATACCCGCTGCAGTTCAATTTCGGTAGTGCATAATGTTGAAATCCCCACTTTAATCATCAATGCGCTGAACGACCCGTTCCTGAGCAGGGATTGCTTTCCGGTGGAAGAACTCGGACAACACCCGTTTGTGCGGTTTGCGGCAACCCAGCGTGGAGGGCATGTCGGGTTCACCGAATTTGGTTCAAATGGTTTATATTGGTCGGAACGGCAGGCGCTTGCCTTTTTAACCAATGATTGAACGCTACAGCATATCGGCACCGGCACCGGCATTGAAAGAACGCTTCAGGGCGGATATACCGGAGTTTTATACGCCCCGGTACAACGCTTATCCTACACAACTGCTTCCGGTAATTACTGGATCATCTCCACAAGGACTTTCGCTGTTCTATTGGGGCAGGCCGCCAAAAGCAGCCGGAAATAAACCGCTAAGCGAACGCATCGTAAACCTGAAACTCGAAAACCTGCTGGGTAAGCCCATGCTGCAAAAAACCCTGTTCAAAAACAGGTGCATCGTACCTGCAGATGGATTTTATTGCTGGAAAAAGATTGGCAAAAAATCCTTTGTACCGCACCGGCTGGTTACTGATCAACCGGTATTTTCGATGGCCGGCTTCTGGGAAGAGTTTGAAGATGAAGACGGTACCATGCTGCACACGTTCACCCTCATCACAACAGCCGCAAACGAGTTGGTGGCAACGGTAACCGACAGGATGCCGGTAATCCTCACTGCCGAAAGCGAACAAATATGGCTTGGGCCTGAAACTGACCCTGTGGTTTTACTTGGCCAATTGCTTACCTACCCTGCCGCACGGATGAACATGTACACGGTATCGCCCCGCATACTCGATACCCGTATTGATGCACCTTCGCTGATTATTCCCACACCGCCTGCCGACCAGCACGGCAACTTAACGTTGTTTGACTGAGTACCCTTAAAAGCCATCGCCTTCATCTTCTTTCTTTGCAGGCGACTTCTGTTCTGATTTGGCCGGTTTATCCTTCTTCAACTTTGAGAACAATCCTTTTTTCTTTTTTGCCGGTTGCGCTACGTTTACATCCGTCCGCTGTGCACTGTCCGGTCGCGGGTTATCCAAATCGTTAAAATCCAGGTTATACTGATCCTCTTCTGAAATAACCTTAGCCGGTGGTATTGAATCAGTTGCCTGTTTCTTTTTCTTTTTGCCAAACAGGTTGGAGAAGAATCCTGCAATGCCCTTCTTCTCTTTTTTGGCTTTTGCAGAAGACTTTTGAGTTTCTTCGGCCTGTTGTTGTGCAAGCCGCACATCCGGCAGCACCAGTACCTCGCGCAGGTACCACATGTAATTATCCTGCTCGGTATTAAAGCCTACATTCTTGATATAATATTTCGGCTTCTCAGGAATATACCTTCCGGTAACGGGATCGAACTTCAGGCTGTCGGGGTAATTGTATTTTAACACCCGCACTTCCCTATCCTTGCTTATCACGTACACTTCGGGGCCGGTGGAAACACTGTCGGCCGGTTTGGTATCCACAATAAACGTGCTATCAATAACCGAACGTGCGGCCTTCTCCAGGTCTTCTTTGGAAACCTCGCCATCCATGGTGAGCGAATCCGGAACAACCGGCTTCACCGGCTTGGCCGGAACGGTCTTAATCTGGTTCAGTTTGCGCTTGTAAGTTATCGGCTCGGCAACCAGGTATTTGTTTTTACTGGCTGTTAAGATTTTAGGTGTTGAATCTTCGTTGAAGTAGCTGAATTTCTTTCGAAGTTCATTCTTATCGTAAATGTACGCGCTCTGGTAGGCAGGGCAAACCATCTTTTGGGTACACGACCCGAAAAGCATGGATAAGGCAACTACGACAACAAAAAACCTGGCCATGATAGCGCTAAACAAACAAAAATAAGGATTTTAAGCAGAAGTAATCCCGCAGGACTACGAAATGTAACCTGTTGATAATCAATTTTTTTGACCGCATTTGCTGATTTAATACTTCTATCAGGGAGAATTAATACCCGAAGAAATAACGCTTCAGGATAACCAACAGGCATATCAGGAACATAATAATGGCAATTTTATTAATGGTGTGCATGGCCCGGATGTTAAACCCTCCCGGACGGGACGGGTCCTTCTTCCGGAAAAAATAGCCGAACACTTCATTAACCTGAAAAAACTCGCGCAACCTGCTGCGGTTTGCTGGCGCTGGCTTCGAATCAGTATGTTGCTCAGAATTTTTGGTCATGTCAAAAATGTTCAATGGTTTCCGGGTCAATCCAGTTACCATCTTCTTTGATAAGGGTAATCAGTTCAT
>JAGUUF010000350.1 GCA_020063545.1 Cytophagales bacterium | reverse complement strand
GTACAATACCTTACGCGACCCTAACTTCAATTCAGGATTATTCCCCATTCTGGATATTATGTCGGACGACACCAACAAAGGCAGCAACCCGGATGACCAGATTGCCACCATCGGTCCGTTTGACCGGTTTGCCCACATAAAAACAGAGGGAACCCTTTTGCGCTGGTGGAATACCCTGTACAAAGCTGTGCGGAGAGCCAACGTGGTCATTGAAAAAGTGCCGGCTATTGCCATGAACGAAACCTTAAAAAACAGGTATATCGGTGAGGCAAAATTTCTAAGAGCTTTTTTTTATTTCGATTTGGTGCGAGCATGGGGCGGTGTGCCCAAACTTGTTGCAGTTGATCCTCAACCTTTGCCAAGAAGTTCAGCTGACGAAATTTATGATCTGATTATAGAAGACCTTCTTTTTGCAATAAGTGTATTGCCTGAAAAATCAGCGTACACCAATGCAGCCGATTTAGGAAGAGCCACTAAGGGAGCGGCAAAAGCCTTGCTTGCCAAAGTGTATTTATTTCGCGGCAATTTTACCGATGCGGCCACCTATGCTTTACAGGTGATTAATTCCGGTGAATACGATCTGGAAAGCGATTTTGATAATGCTAACAGTGTAGCCGGTGAAATGGGAGTCGAGTCGGTATTTGAAGTAGCTTCGCTTGGTCAGGAGGGTTTGGAGAACGGAGGCAACCAGTACGGCAATGTACAGGGTGTTCGGGGTACACCCAACCGCGGATGGGGCTTTAACCGCCCAACTAAAAACCTGCGCGATGATTTCGAACCCGGTGATCCCAGGCTGCAATCAACTGTAATCTTTTTAGGCGAAGTACTGGATGGTGTAACCATTGTTGGTGATGGAAATACACCTGATGTTTCAACTGATTCGCACGGGCAGGAAGAAATTGAATGCTATAATCAAAAAGTATGGACTCCGGGCAACACCGTGCCGCCTTCGTTTAACCATAATCGAAGATTTATCCGTTTTGCCGATGTGCTGCTGATGGCAGCCGAAGCCCTGAATGAAACTAATAATGCTGCACAGGCTTTAGTGCACCTTAACCGAGTGCGCCAGCGTGCCCGCGAAGGCAACCCGGGCATCCTCCCGGATATTACCGAAACCAATAAAGAGTTGCTGCGCAACATTATTTTACATGAGCGAAGGGTGGAACTGGCATTGGAGGGCCATCGGTTTTGGGATTTGGTACGAACCAACAAAGCCGCTTCAGTGCTTGGTCCGCTTGGTTTTGTTTCGGGTAAGCATGAGTTATTACCGGTACCACAAACCGAAATTGATCTTTCGCAAGGAATGTTAGATCAAAATCCAGGATGGGAGAATTGATTGTTAGGGAAATATAAATGTTTAGAGTAAAATCAATGTTTAATCTTTAATTTAAATTTTTATCAACTATGAAAAAAGTAAAATGGATGTTAAGTGTGATGGTGGTTAGCGGCTTTCTAACCACCTTGTTGGTGGGATGTGGTGATGACGAACCACCTGCGCTAAAGTTAGTGAGTTTAACAGCCGAATCGATTGATTTAAACGCAGCCACAAGTGCAACGGGGGTACCGGTTGGTGCCACAATTGTGGCCACATTTAATGTGCCTGTTGATGAGGCAACAGCCGCTTCGGCCATAACCCTGGTTCGTCAGGTGGATAGTCAGAACTTCCCGGTGACCGTGACGGTTGATGGCGAAGAAGTAACCATTAACCCGAATTCTGATTTCAGTACCGGTACTTTATTTATCCTTACCATCGGAAGTGGACTAAAAAGCGCAGCTGGCAAATCTCTTACTACTCCTATTGAACGGAATTTCACTTCGGAAGGAACCTTTGCCGCCCCCGGAGCGATTGCTCACTGGACCTTCGAAGATAATGCCGTTGATATTATAGGCGGGCGGGCACCCAAAACAGGAGGTACAGTGGCCATTACCTATGAGAACAGCCGGAAAACAGAAGCCGGCAAAGCAGCGAGCTTTAACGGTACAACCAGTATTATTGAATATGCCAATGGCAGTCAGTTAATGAACAACGGCAGTTGGAGCATGAGTGTGTGGGTTAAAGCCAATGAGCACACGGATAATGCAAATAAGGGGCATTTTGTTATCGGGCTTGGCGCATTTTATGGATTTCAGTTTGAAATATTTGATAACTACAATGCGTTTAAGCTGGCTGCTTCCTACACCAATGGTACCAACGATTTTAGTGAAGATATGTGGGCCGATGGTACCGGTAACTTAGGCTGGCAGGGATGGGTGTTTTCGAAAGACTTTACCCCTGTGGGTGGAATGAATACCGTAATTAAAAACCAATGGGCCCATTATGTTTTTGTGTACAATGCCAACACCAGGCAAGGAATTGTTTACCTGAACGGAGAAAAAGTTAAGGAGCAGGATTTTGACTTGTGGCCTGATGGCGATCCGAAACGAACAACTACCGGCTTAAAATATCGTGGTGTAGCCCCTGAAGTTGTAAATGAACTTGCGTTAGGGTTTATTCAATCACGTGACGGGGAATTGTGGGATAACGAAACCTGGGGCGGATACGGTTTTACCAGTGCCAAGCACTTTAAAGGCTTAATGGATGACTTGATTTTTTACCATAGAGCGCTTACCGTTACGGAAATATCGGCTATGTACAATTCAGGAAAGCCGTAATAATAGGTTAGGTTTACTTTTTGTTTGAGGGTTCCTGGCACCAGGAACCCTCAAACCTTTATACTCTGATAACGAACCATGAAGTTAAGGTCCGTCTTTCTTGTTGTGTCAATTTTATTCGTCCTGAGTTCGTGCAATGACGATGAACAACCGGGCTCTGAGGTGTTGCAACTTGTTCAGGTAAAAGTTGGCGACATTAATCTCGAAATTAGCAATTCAGCCGCTAATAGTAACGTGGCGACTGATCAGCCAATTATTGTGGTATTCTCAACCCCGGTACAGGTAAGTACGGTAGCGTCATCCGTTTCGTTAAGCAAGCAGGGTGGTGCTGCAATCCCTTTGCAATTCAATTTATTTGACAACAACAAGCAAATTTTATGCACCCCCCAGTCCACTCTTGAAGTTAACAGTTTTTATGAGTTGTCTCTCTCCGGCAGCCTTAAAGGGGCAAACGGAGAATCATTTACCGGCATAACTGTCACTTTTAAAACAATTCCGGGCACACTTTCCATTTTGTCAGTTAAATTCAACGGAACAGAGACGCTCAGTTCACCCCTTGTAACCAATATTTCGCTGACGGCCTCCATACAAATTGAGTTTTCGCACCCGGTTGATCCCAGTAGTATTAACCCAGTTTACTTCCGGATTATCGGCAGCGGTGGTTCCGTTTTATCTACCTACTCGGTTGAAGAAGAAAATAGAATAGTTACAATCACCCCGGTATCACCCCTTATCCATCTGAGCAGGTACCGGATATGGATATCGCCAGAATTAACGGGTGCAAACCAGGAAACGTTTACTCAGTTCACCAAATATTTCTATACCGAAGTTGACCCAACTCCTAAATTCCCTGTTGTTGATGATGAGGAGTTACTCACACTGGTTCAGTACCAAACTTTTAAATACTTCTGGGACTTTGCTCATCCGGCCAGCGGCATGGCACGGGAACGAAATACCTCTGGCGATTTGGTAACAACCGGAGGGTCCGGATTTGGTATCATGGCTTTGCTTGTAGGCGTTGAAAGAGGTTTTATTACCCGAACACAATGCCTGGAACGAATGGGTAAAATTTTGAATTTCCTTGAAACAGCCGACCGCTTTCATGGTGTTTGGCCACACTGGTTAAATGGAAACACTGGTAAGGTAATACCCTTTAGCACAAACGATAACGGTGGCGACCTGGTTGAAACTGCCTTCTTAATGCAGGGCTTACTTGCTTTCAGGCAATACCTTGAGCCATCCGTACCTGAAGAAGATGCACTGATAGACCGTATTAATGCATTATGGCATGCGATAGAATGGGACTGGTACAGGCGGGGCAATCAAAACACTTTATACTGGCATTGGTCGCCCGATAAACAGTGGACCATGAATATGCAGGTTAAAGGATGGAATGAGGCAGTAATTGTTTATGTACTTGCTGCATCATCGCCTACGCATGGGGTACCCAAAATAGTTTACGATAACGGATGGGCAAGTAATGGAGGGATGATAAATGGCAATGTTTATGAGGGTTTGTCATTGCCCCTGGGGCCGACCTTCGGTGGGCCGCTCTTTTTTGCACATTATTCATTTCTTGGTCTTGATCCGCGCGGGTTAAATGATGCGTATTGCAGCGATTACTTTTTTCAGAATCGAAATCATTCGCTTATCAATCATGCCTACTGTGTAAGAAATCCAAAAAAATTTGTCGCATACAGTGATGAAAACTGGGGTCTGACCGCCAGCGATAATCATGCGGGCTACTCAGCCCATTCACCAACGAATGATTTGGGGGTAATCACGCCCACGGCAGCGCTGTCGTCCTTTCCGTACACTCCGGAAGAATCATTAAAAGCGTTGAAGTTTTTTTACTATAAAATTGGCGATAAACTCTGGGGGCCTTACGGTTTTTACGATGCCTTTAATGTTACCCAGGGCTGGACGGCAACCTCCTATCTGGCAATTGACCAGGGCCCCATAGTGGTCATGATTGAAAATTATCGTACCGGGTTGCTTTGGAATCTTTTCATGTCAGCCCCTGAGATACAGAATGGATTGGCAACTTTAGGATTTTCCTTTTGATTTATGAAAATGAAAAGTATATCCCTGTTAGTGGTTGGCTCTATTTTATGGATTAGTTGCAGTCAACAAAAGTCCGGGTCCGGGGTTTATTCCACAGCCGAAGATTCTTTACTTACGCTGGTACAATATCAAACTTTTCGCTACTTCTG
>JAGUUF010000331.1 GCA_020063545.1 Cytophagales bacterium | reverse complement strand
ATAGCAATGAGTGGTTGGATGCTCTTAAACCTAATTTAAAATGAAATTTATTAAATGGATATTAAAAAAAATATTTTTAAAAAACTGTTGCCGATAGTTGTTTTACAATTGGCAACTACAATCATATTCGCACAAAAAGTGGTGCGGTACGACCTTTATGTAAAAGATACCATCGTTAATTTTACAGGCAAAGAAAAACGAGCCATTGCCGTAAACGGTCAAATTCCAATGCCAACACTCACCTTTACAGAAGGTGACACAGCAGAAATTCACGTACATAACAGGTTGAAAGAAAGCACATCCTTGCATTGGCATGGCTTGTATTTGCCCAATAAAGAAGATGGTGTTCCGTACTTAACGCAAATGCCCATTAAGCCAAATACTATGCACATTTACCGATTTCCCATTATTCAGAATGGCACACATTGGTATCATAGCCACAGCGGACTGCAAGAACAAATTGGGATGTATGGCTCAATGGTGTTGCTCAAAAGAGAAGACGACCCTACTTTTAGAAAAGGGATTGACGATTTGCCGACTGTTCCCATTATTCTAAGCGAATGGACAGACTATAACCCCGACAATGTTCACAGAATGTTGCACAATGCCAATGATTGGTTTGCCATAAAGAAAAATACAGTTCAGAGTTACGGAGAAGCTATAAAAGCAGGGCATTTCAAAACCAAATTGACCAATGAATGGAAACGAATGTTGGCAATGGACGTGAGTGATGTCTATTATGACAATTTCCTTATTAACGGCAAAAATGAATCAATAGCCCACGGTTTCAACCGTGGCGATAAAGTAAGGTTGCGAATATCCAACGGTGGTGCATCTTCCTATTTTTGGCTCACTTATGCAGGCGGAAAAATGACCGTAGTTGCCAATGACGGCAATGATGTTGAGACTATTATAGTGGATAGGTTAATTATAGGAGTTTCAGAAACCTATGACGTAATCGTAACCATTCCAGCAGAAAATACTTCCTATGAATTTTTGGCAACACCCGAAGACCGTACTAAATCAGCATCTATTTACATAGGTTCAGGTATTAAGCAGTTGGTAAGCCCATTGCCTAAACTGAAATACTTTGAAGGAATGAAGATGATGAACGATATGATGAAAATGAACGGCTCAATGAACGATATGGGTATGGATATGTCCTTGCAACAAATGGATATGAATACGGTAATGTACCCTGAAATCACAGAAAAAAAT
Organism: Cytophagales bacterium; assembly: GCA_020063545.1. Classification (GTDB taxonomy): domain Bacteria; phylum Bacteroidota; class Bacteroidia; order Cytophagales; family Cyclobacteriaceae; genus UBA2336. The sequence goes on along the minus strand of JAGUUF010000331.1, from coordinate 10,173 downwards.
AATCCCAAAAAATCGCAACATTCAGACCATAACAACCATACAATGCCAAGCAGTGACATTGTTACGCTAAACTATGCTATGCTCAAATCACCTACCAAAACCACTTTGCCAAAAGATGCACCTATAAGAGAGTTAAGGTTTGAGTTGACTGGCAATATGAACCGCTATGTGTGGAGTATGAACAACCGAGTGCTTGCTGAAACTGATAAAATTCTAATCAAAAAAGGAGAAATTGTAAGAATAACACTCTACAACAACTCAATGATGCGACACCCTATGCACTTGCACGGACACGATTTTAGGGTTATCAATGGGCAAGGTGATTATGCACCACTCAAAAATGTATTGGACATAATGCCAATGGAAACAAATGTGATTGAGTTTGAAGCCAATTTAGAAGGCGATTGGTTTTTTCATTGTCATATTCTCTACCATATGATGGCAGGAATGAACCGAGTTTTTAGCACTGAAAACCAAGCCCCAAATCCATTGTTGCCTGACAAAAAATGGGCTTACAAAAAGTTGCAAAGAGAGAGCAACGAACTGCATTTTATGTTCCAAAATGACTTTGCTACGAATGGTAATGATGGAATGGCTATGTTGCAAAATACCCGTTGGAGTTTTGGCACAGAGTGGCGTTTGGGTTATAATGACAGACACGGTTACGAAACAGAAACCCATATAGGCAGGTACATTGGCAGAAATCAATGGCTGATGCCTTTTATTGGATTTGATTGGCGATACAGAGAACACGAAACACCTGAAAGAAATTTATTCGGACAGACAAACACCAAAGACAATCGGACACAATTTAGTTTAGGAGTAGCATATACTTTACCAATGCTTGTAATTTTACAAACGGAAGTCTATCACGATGGAAACGTGAGAGTTCAATTAAGACGAGAAGATATTCCGCTTTCAAAAAGGTTCAGAGCTGCATTTATGGTAAATACGGATAGAGAATATATGTTTGGACTGAATTATATCGCAAGTAAAAACTTGGGTTTCAGGACACATTACGACAGTGATATGGGTTTTGGAGTAGGACTGACATTTAATTATTAAAGCCAACCCAAAAGCCATACACATTGCCAAGTCGCACCAGCCGACCCGCAAACCAATACTTGGCAAAGAGTATGTCTTTCCCAATGCTGACAGTATTGACCGACAACATAAGGGAAGAAAAAGAACAACGAAGGCACAACATCGGTTTTGCGTAATGGCGGGTTCAGTGCAAAATTGTAACTTTGTGTATCTAATCAGCATTTGTGGTATGCTGACAGTGAAGTGCAAATAAGTCCGCCACTACGCAAAGCCGCAAAACGTTGTGGCGCATGGCTGGACAGAAAAAAAGAGAAGATTATTGACTAAATTTGACTTCTAAAAATCGACAAATGACTAGGGAAACATTGATAAAGAAAACTATCGACAATCTGACCAAATTACCTGACCAGAAATTGAAGGAAGTGTCAGACTTTGCCGAATTTCTACTGAATAGAATTGAAAATCAATTAATGACTGAAGGAATTCAAAAACTAGTTTCCGACTCAAAGGCATTTAAATTCCTGGAGGACGAAGAAGACCTTTATTCAGTAGACGATCTAAAAGAAAGATATAAATGAATAAAGGTGACATTGTTCTAATACCATTTCCATTTACAGACCTTTCAGGAAAAAAGAATAGACCAGCACTAATTCTTGTAGACGGAGAAGTTGACATAACTGTTTCATTTATTACATCTCAGCTAAAATGGCAAGAAGACTCTGATGTAAAAATTGAACCTACCCAGACAAATGGGCTAAAAAGGACTTCATTAATTAGATTGAGTAAACTCGCAACTATTGACAAGGATTTAGTGATTGGTAAACTAGGCAATCTTTCACAAGACGAATTAATATCCGTGGACAAGAACTTGGTTAAAATATTTAGACTAGGACAATAGCCACGCACCACAACACCAGTTTGTTTAATGGCGGGCGACACAGTCACCCGTAGTGTAAAAAAGAAAACTAAAAACGTTAGCGGCAACTATTGGACAAATGAGTTTAAATCTAAGAAAGCTTCAACACATGAATATTTTTATCAGACCCGGTATTTTTAGTCTTGCAGTGTTAATTCTTAGTGTTAGTGGTTGCGATCCAGATGAGGTAACAAAAACAGACCCGTGCAAAGATAAAATACCATTTACGGGTAATTTCTTCATTTATGAAAATGTTGGAGACAGTTTGGTAGAAACGGACTCTGCACTTCAGTACAACTACATTACCTTTCAGGCAGAGGACGACTTCGATACCTATGAATGGACTATTGGAACTGATCCCAGAGTTTTTACTGAAAACAAGGTTAGCTTACTCTTTACAGAAGCCTATGGTAAAATTGACGTCACCCTGAAATCAACCAAAAAAAAGAATGAGTGCTTTCCTGAGGATGAAACTGAAAAAGTTGTGACAAAAAGTTTTTATGTAATTAATTGGCAATTCGCTCCTATTATTGGTGCTTATCAAGGTCATTTTAAAAGTACGCCATTTAAAAGGGATACAGTCAAGATTCTTTACATTCCCGGAAGTGATGAGTTCGGCTCTTTTAGACTCATAAATATAAACAAGGGCTGCATGGTAAATCCCCAATTTCCCGAATCTTCAGTTTGGGATATTGTGCACAGAGGCGTTCGCGCATTTTACTTTGAATCCAGGGGGGAGCATTACAACGGATGTAAATCACCAAAAGTTTGGCTAAAGTTGACTGATTCGGATTCAATTTTTTCTGATTTTTCCTATTTAAACCTTGATAATCAGAATCCGCCATATCCAAGAATATACGATCGATTTAAAGGAAAAAAAATCAACTAACAAAACTCACATCCCCATCATTACAAACGCACCCCAGTAGTACGGATCTTTGTATTTGGCCATAAGCTGAAGCTGGGCCTGCTTAAAGGCCTTCTGTCTGTTGTTCAGCTTTATCCAGTTGGTGTAAAAGTTTGTCATCAGCAGTTGCGTGGCTTCGTCATCCACCTTCCACAAACTCATAATCAGTGCATCGGCACCGGCCACCAGGAAAGCGCGCTGCAGCCCGTACACTCCCTCACCCGATTTAACATCGCCCAGCCCGGTTTCGCACGCGCTGAGGATAACCAGACCTGTACCTTCCAGGTTCAGGTTCATCGCTTCGTAGGCGGTTAAAATGCCGTTGTCGTTGCTGGTCATGTCGGCACCACCCGTTCCTTCAATGGCTTTGCCTGCACCGGCCAGGATGAGGCCCGAGCGCAGCAGCGGGTTGTTGGAGGCATTCTCGGCATTAACGCCAAACACCGAACCCCCGGATTCATCCACATCCTTAAGGAAGTAACCATGCGTGGCAATGTGCAGCAGGGCCGGACTTTTCAGTTTTTTAATGTTGCTTTCGGTGGCGTTACGTTCCATGAATTGCGTAACCTGGTAGCCCGATGCCTTCAACACTTTTGAAACCCCTTCCAACTCCACCTTGGTTCCGGGCAAAGGTGGAACATCATTTGTTCCGTATTCCGGGAAGCCCAGTAAAAACGCATCTCTCTTCAGCGCAACAGCCTTACGCGCTTTCAGGTCAATCAAATCGCGGGCGTTGCCAATCATTACAAAGTCGTACCGGTTTACCAGGTAGTCACCGTCAGGCTTTTTAAGGGTATTTAAATTAACCTGGTTGTACACCCCATCGGGCGAGAGGTAGATCATCCGCTTGCCGGCCAGTTCAGGATCAATGCGCGCCCAGTACTGGTCGTAGCAGAACTCATCGGGCATCCGCTTCTGGATAACGGTGGTGTAGTATTTGGCGTACCGTGTTTCCAGTTGCGAGCCGTTTTCCAGCACCACCAGTTTGGGTAATTCCTGGTTCTTCAGCAGTACCAGCGCTGCATATTTGGCATCGGGTGTAAAATCCTGGCCAAAGCCCCTTACCCGCACAATATCCACCACGGCTTCGTTGTCCGCAAGCAGGTTTCGTATTTGTTTGTAGCTGATTTTTTGTGTGGAATACCCCGAAGAGAAATCAGTTGAACGTTCCGACAACGATTTTTCCATCGCATTGGCTTCGCGCTCCAGTGCAGGCAGATCAATTTTTTGTTCCTTCAGTTGCTCCTTCGAATAGGAATACAGCCGGGCGAGTTGTTCTTTCTTATCAAGCCACAGCAGGTAATCGTTAATCAGCTGCTTATCATTACTTGCAAGGATGGCGTTTTTAACTTTGTTGGTTGAGTTGAGCAGCAGGGCCTTGGTGGCCATCTGGTAATCAAAGAAATCCTGCGTAACATAGTTAAGTTCCACGTTGGCCTCAATGGCGAAATTGAAAAACCGCTGGAAGCGGGGCGCAGTTACATCCCAGTAGCTGGTTTTCTCGGCTTCGCTCATGGGCGGAAAGTACCGGTTAATAAAGTCAATGGTTTTGTCCATCACATCACGGTAGGCCATATAAGCCTGGTTAATGCGCCCGGACTTCCAGTACAGGATGGCCAGGTTTTCTTTCGTGTTTACATAATCGGGATGATTAATGCCCAGCAGTGATTCCCGGACTGACAATGCTTTATCCAGTTGCTTTTCAGCCTCCGGGTACCGGCTGCTCATCCGGTAAAAGTTGCCCAGGTCGTTGGTAACTTTGGCGTAATAGATATTTTGTTCGGTAAAACGCTTCTTGTAAACCTCCTGCGCTTTTTTCAGCAACTCTTCCACCTTATCGGTTTTACCCATCTGGATGTACAAAATCCCAAGTTGGTTTAGCAATCCGGCATACTCGGCATTGCCGGTTTGCTTTCGGTTGTCAAACACTTTCTTAATTTCCAGGAAGTTGGTTTCCGCATCGGCATACCTGCCGGACAGTTGGTAGATAAAGGCAAGGTTGGCCTGGAACTTCCGGTTATCGAACGACTTTTTGCCTTGCAGCGCTTTCTTTGGTGCAACGGTTGATGATGCCATCGCCTTCTTCATCAGGTCGGCCGCTTCGGCATACCGTCCAATCGCCTGCAGCAGCATGGCTTTGTTGTTGAGTAAAATTGCCTTTTGCATGCCATCGCCAAACACACTTTCGTTTAGTGCAAGGGCTTCGTCAAATTCTTTCTCGGCTTCGTTGTACTTGCCCAGCGACTGGTCAAGTTTGGCTTTGTTATTAAGGTTGGCAATGTAAGCCGCACTTTTCTTCCCGAGTGTTTTCCCGCTGTAGGCAAGGCAATGCTCAATCCATTGTTGGGCTTCGCTTGTTCTTCCCTGCGCCAGGTAAACTAAACCCAAATTAGAAAGTGCCCGCAGGTAAACCATTTCGTTGGTCAGACCGCTTCGTTCCATAAAGTTCTTAGCCGAAAGAAAATGTTCTTCAGCCAACTTATACATGCGTAATTCATAAAATGAAATTGCCGTTTGAAGCGAATCGCGTGCTTTTTCTACGATGGTTTTATCGGACTCTTCGCGGAGAGCATACATAATCCGGGATCCAAGCTCTCCTTTCTGTTCAATATCAAAAAAACCGGCATTCTCGTTCACCGAAATGGCGAACTGAAAGTCAATGGAGTCGAGTGCCTGTTTTTGTTGGGCGCCTTTTTTTCCCCCTTCCTTCGCGAGCGATTTGCCCAGTTCACCCCAGATGTCCTGCGCATAACCGCCCGACAAACTTCCAATCAAGAAAATCAAAACGGCATACCGCATGGCTACCTGAAGTTAGTCTACACTTTCCCCGCGCGACTTGAGTTCATTTACCAGTAAATCGGTATTGGCTTTTACCAGCGAGGCGGTGGCATCAAGGTTTTTGCGAGCCACTTCAAGTCCTTTAATTGACTTGTTGGTGTTGTTGGTGGCAGCCGGTGCCTTGGTTCTCGGGTTTACGTTTTTTGCATTGGAAAGAAGCGTTTTGCCCTGCTCGTCCAGGTCACCGAGTTTCTGGGTAAGTGCCTGTGATGATTCGCTGATGCCGCGCAGGGCCTTAATATCCTGGCGGATTTTATCAACGGTCATGGAGGCCAGCACGCCTCCTTTAATCTCATTATCAATGCGGGTTGCATCGTTTTTAAGGCGGGTGGATTCATCCAGGATATCAAATGAATTGTTTTTAAACCCGTCAAAATCCGATACCCCGATGTTGTCCGGGCGTTTTGGCGGTGCTTCGTTTTGGGCTGTTGCCAAACCCGATACTGCAAAAAGGCAAACGAAAAGGCCGAAAATATTTTTCATATTGAGGAGAGTTTAATTGTCCAAATTAGAAGAACGGGCACTGTGAACAAAGACTATCACCAACTTTTTTTACTTTTCAGTTTTTATGTCAATACGCAGCACCTTGCAGAAAATTTATACCACATGGGTTGTGCTTGTTTTCAGCGTGTTTATGATCATCCTGCTGCCGGGTATCCTGCTGCCGTTTTTACTGGGTACCCGGTTTACCTGGATAGGCTATAACTTTCTGTGGCTGTGGTCGTGGATATTCAGCAAGCTGACGTTCATCCGGTATACGTTGTATGGAAGGGAAAATATCGCGCGCGGCAAGTCGTACATCTTCGTCAGCAACCACACTTCATTTCTCGACATTCCCGGTATCCGGCTGATGATACCGGGTGAATTTCGCCCGATTGCCAAGAAAGAGTTGTTGAAAATTCCGGTGTTCGGATTTATTGTAAAGGCAGCCACCGTGGTGGTTGACCGCAGCAACCACGAGAGCCGCAAAAAATCCATTGAATACGCCAAGCGTATTCTTCAGCAGGGCATTTCGATGTTGATCTTTGCTGAAGGCACACAAAACCGAACGAAAGAAATCTTGCAACCCTTTAAGGATGGCGCATTCCGCATTGCACTGGATACCCAAACACCTATATTACCGTTGGTGGTTATCGGGGCAGGCCGATTGATGCCTCCGGGCAGGCTGCGGATGCGGCCGGGCACCATTAAAATAATTGCCGGTAACGAAATTGCCGTAAACACTTACCCGCCCCAGGATGTTACCGAATTAAAGGCGGTTTGTTTCGAAACGATGAAAGAACTGATAATGAAAAATTCTGGTGCAACATAACTGGTTCCGTGATGCCCTCATATACCAACATTGTTTCACTGATTTTATTTCTTGCCCTGACTGCCTTCGGGGTGCTGGCCCAGCAGTTTCCAGCAGGGTTCATCAGCCGCGAGATTGCCGGTAGTCTTGATCCGACCGACCTGGTAGTAACGCCTGACCACCGCATCCTGATTACCATTAAGAGCGGAAAAATTCTGGTGGTTGAAAATGACGTGTTAACCGCAGCGGTCATGCTCAACATTGAAGACCAGGTGGATAACTTCAATGAACGCGGCCTCGGCCACCTGGTCCTGGACCCGGATTTCGAGCTCAACAACTACTACTATGTTTACTACACCGAGAAAACCACCAACCGCAACCGGGTAAGCCGGTTTACAGCCAACGGCAATTCAACCCTGCCTGGAAGCGAGGTGGTGCTGCTGCAGCTTGAGCCGATGGCCGGCAGCATCCACAACGGTGGCGATATGGTGTTCGGGCCTGATGGAAAGCTGTACATCTCAACAGGCGATGGCGCCAATGCCGCACTGGCGCAATCGAAAAACAGTTTGCTGGGCAAAGTGCTGCGCATGAACCGCGATGGCACTATTCCGGATGACAATCCCTTCATCAGTGACCCGACCTTTACCGGGCTTAACAAACTCATCTATGCCCTCGGCTTCCGCAATCCGTTTTCCATGGATATTCAGCCCGGTACCGGAAAAATCTTTGCCTGCGATGTAGGCAACAGCAACTGGGAAGAGATTAACGATGTGCAGGCGGGAAAAAACTACGGCTGGCCGCTGATTGAAGGGTATCGCACCACCGAAACTCCGCCTGCTAATTACCAGGATCCTTTTTACGCATACAGCCACGCTGACGGTTGTTCCGTTGTTGGTGCAGCATTTTACAATCCGCAACAGCCGCAATTCCCTCCGGGGTATATCGGGAAATTCTTTTATGCCGACTATTGTGCGGGGTACATCCGGCAACTGGATCCGGCAGGCGGTTTACCGGCTCCGTTTGCTACGGGCATCAATCGCCCGTTGGCCATGGTAATTGATAACGATGGTGCCATGTACTACCTGCAGCGTGCGGGGTTTGGCGGAGGGTCAACCGGGGATAACACCAGCACACCAAACGGATCGCTGTGGAAGGTTGAATATACCGGATCAGGTGAACCGTTTATCGGCAGCCACCCGCAATCCGTACTGGTGTCGGCCGGAGAAGATGCTGTCTTTACCGTTTCGGTATCGGGTGCTTTGCCGATGACGCTGCAGTGGCAGAAAAATGGTGTGAACATTCCCGGGGCCAACGGCATGAACTATACCTTCCCTTCGACACAACTTACTGATGACGGGCTTACCTTTCGCTGTACCGTTACCAACGCGTTCGGCTCGGCAACCAGTAATGCGGCAACCTTGCATGTAACGGCCAACACCAGGCCGCAACCGCAGATACTAACACCCGTAGACGAAACACTGTATCGCGCTGGAGAACCGATCAATTTCAGCGGCACGGCAACCGATGCCGAAGACGGATCCCTCACTCCCGCAAGCCTTACGTGGAAAATTGATTTCCACCATGCCGACCATATCCACCCGGCACTTCAGCCGGTAAGCGATATTGCGGCCGGCTCCTATTCCGTTCCGCGGATTGGCGAAACTGACCACAACGTTTGGTACCGCATTTACCTAACGGCCACCGACAGCGAAGGGCTGAGCAAAACAGTTTACCGCGATGTTCTTCCCGAAAAAACTGCGTTTATCATAAACTCCGTACCCCCGGGTCTTATCATTTATGTTGACGGGCAGCCCAAACCTGCTCCGCAATCGGTGATGAGCGTAATTGGTGTTACCCGAACACTGGAGGCTCCCTTGTTGCAAATTTCCGGTGCCGACCTGTACACTTTCAATCAATGGAGCAACCCTGCCTTGCCACGCGTGTTTAGCTTTGATGTTCCCGCCACCCCGGTTTCGTATACCGCGCAATTTACCCAGGTGCCGCAAGGCACCGGTGACGGGCTGCTGGGCACGTATTATAACCAGTCGCGCACATTTTTCTGGCCCCCGGAGGTGACGAGGACAGACCCGGTGATCAATTTCGACTGGGGTGGCGGCTCGCCAGCGGCAGGTATAATACCGAATGACAACTTTACCGCCCGATGGGAAGGTTTTGTTCAGCCCCCGCTAACGGATACCTACACGTTTTACACGCTAAGCGATGACGGGGTTCGCCTGTGGATCAATCATTTTTTACTTATTGATAAATGGATACCCCAGGCCGCAACCGAATGGAGCGGAACCATGAACCTGCAGGCAGGCGAACTGTACCCGGTTAAACTGGAATTTTTCGAAGACGGTGGCGATGCAGTGATGAAACTGCTGTGGAAATCATCGCTGCTGCCCAAGCAGATCATTCCGCAAAAACAATCGTACTCAGCACCCATTACCGGTGTTGAAAACGATTTAACCAAAACCGGTTTACGCCTTTACCCCACAACCGTTACTGATCGGTTAATCGTTGAATCCGGCTACCAGCGCGCAACTCCCTGGAGCATCAGCACCATTGCCGGACAGGTATTGCTTTCAGGAACAGGACAGAAAACCTTTGAAATTGAAACCGGACTGGTTACCCTCGGCCCCGGTTTGTATCTGTTCAAAATGGGAAGCCGTACAAGGCGGTTTATAAAATCCGGAAGTAATTAGAGGCCATCTCAAAAATGAAATACAAAACCACAAAGGCCGCTACGTTTGAACAAAGGACACGGAGAAGAACTTCACAACATATTTTTCTTATTGCGCTTTGTGCCTCCTTTGCGTCTCTTTGTGGTTAAAATAATTTTTGAGATTGCCCCTGGTTAATCGGAACGTGCACCACCTTTTTCGTTTCAAAAAATTCTTCTGCAAAAAAATCACGCAACGGATAAACGGTGCACGGGCGTTTTAATTCGGCCAGTTCATCATCCAGGTCACCGCCTTTCAGGTACAGTATGCCGTTTCCCAGGTTGTGCACCGATTGTTTCTTCACCAGCCGATGAACCCACCCGTAAAACTCCTTTAACCGCGTTACCGCTCGGCTCACGATAAAATCAAAGCTGCCGGTTACATGCTCTGCGCGTATTTGTTCGCCCGTAACATTTCTTAAACCAAGGGCATGCGATACTGCATTAACAACAGT
>JAGUUF010000279.1 GCA_020063545.1 Cytophagales bacterium | reverse complement strand
TTGCTGCCGAGTTTGTGATGGATGAGGGCGGCATCATGACAAAAGAGAAAGTGCCCGGCTTAACCAAACCGGTAGCCCTGCTCGGCACGGCCGAGAAAGGATACCTGTCGTTAAAGCTTACCGTAACCGCAAAAGGCGGCCACTCGTCCATGCCGGAAAAAGAAACCGCGATAGACATTTTATCGAAAGCGTTAAACACCTTGCGCAGCAAGCCTTTTGAGCCCGAGTTTTCCGAACCGATGCACGGCCTGATGGCCAGCCTGGGCCCCGAAATGCCGTTTGTGCAACGCATGGCTTTTGCCAATCCGTGGTTGTTTAAAAAACTGATTCTTGGAACGTATTCAGAAAGTAACACGGGCGATGCCATGATTCGTACTACGATTGTGCCCACCATTATTGAAGCGGGCATTAAAGATAATGTAGTGCCCACAGTGGCAACAGCGGTAATTAATTTCAGGTTATTACCCGGCCATACATCCGCCTGGGTAATGGAAGAAGTAAAGAAGAAAATCAGCGATGAACGGATTAACGTTGCTCCATTGAATAACAATGTTTCAGAGCCATCACTCGTAACGCCAGTAAATGGTTTTGGTTATCAGAAAATTGCCAGCACTATTAAAAAAAGTTATCCGCAGGTAATCACTTCGCCATTTCTGGTTATTGGCGCAACCGACTCCCGGCATTTTACGGAAGTATCCACCAACATCATCAAGTTCAGCCCCATGATTGACCCGATTGGCTTCCATGGTATAGATGAACGCGTGAGTTTGGAAAGCTATAAAACAGCGATGTGGTTTTATGAGCAGTTGCTGAGGGATTTGCAGTAGCTACTGACAGCGATATTCAGTTAAATTTTCGTTCAGGAATTTGTAACTTTATTTTATGAATTCAGGATTGGAGATACCTCCTAAAACAATTATGGAAGTCTATAAAAGCCTGCCGGAGGGAACCCTTGCAGAATTAATCGATAACTCAATTTATATGTCGCCCTCCCCTGTTTCAAAGCATCAGCTTGTATTGAACCGCATCAATAACCTGTTGTTTAATAAGTTTGAAGGAAGCGATAAGGCAATCCTGTTCATTGCTCCGATTGATGTTTATCTTGATGAAACCAGTAATGCTGTACAACCGGACCTCATCGTGGTACTAAAAGAAAATGAAGGAATTATTGACCCAAACGGTCATATTCACGGTGTACCCGATTTATTGTTAGAAGTACTGTCTCCGGGCAACAAAGAATTTGATTTGATCAAGAAAAAGGATTTATACGAAAGGTTTGGAGTAAAGGAATACTGGATTGTTGACCCGGATACACGGTTAGCAATTTGTTTCAGGCTTGAAAATAACCAATACCTGAAGTACCATGAACAGGTGGGTACAATCAAATCCGAGTTACTTTCTTTGTCGATTAACTTTTAACAGGAAATTCTTTTTTTCTCCGGTTTACAGAGAAGCATAACGCCTACTTCTAAATTTTAAAAATGCGCGATTATATGAGAAAAGTAATACAAGTAGCCGCCCTTCTTGCAGGGGGCTTTCAACTGATATTCGCCCAGGTCACCATCGATAACTTGCTCAACGTACCCTTCCCGACAAACCTCACGGCCAGTGCTGATGGCAAGCGCATTGCCTGGGTGTTTAATGATCAGGGTGTGCGCAATGTTTATGTTGCCGATGCACCTGAATTTGCTCCAAAAAAAATTACCAGCTACAACCAGGATGACGGCCAGGAAATTTCAGGCGTAGAATTTACACGCGACAATACTAAAATCATGTTTATTCGCGGAGGTGCGCCCAACAGTGCCAGCGAATTACCCAACCCCATTGCAATACAACCCGGTGTTGAGCGCGCCATCTGGATGGTAAATGTGGATGGAAGCGGGTTAAAAAAACTTGCAACGGGCTATTATCCCAAACTATCGCCCGATGGAAAATCAATCGCGTATTTAAACAGCGGGCAGGTGTGGCTGGTTAACCTCGATTCAGCAGGCAAGGGTAAAAAGCTCTTTCATTCGCGAGGTACGCAAAGTAACATGCGCTGGTCGCCCGATGGCAGCAAGCTTGCTTTTGTGAGCACCCGCACCGACCACTCCTTTGTTGGTGTGTATGATTTCGCTGCAAACACGATACAGTTTTTGGATCCCAGTGTTGACCGCGATGGAAATCCGGCATGGTCACACGATGGTAAACAAATTGCCTTCATCCGCACACCCAACGTGCGCAACCGGCTTCCGTTTGTTCCGGCACGCGAAGGCCATCCCTGGTCTGTACGTATGGCCGATGTAAGCACCGGAAAAACAAAGGAAGTTTG
>JAGUUF010000108.1 GCA_020063545.1 Cytophagales bacterium | reverse complement strand
TTATTACCAAATTTATATTCTTACGGTTAAGGAAGATTCATCAGCCATCAGCCATAATCCCCCTACCCCACCAGCAACTCCCGCGCATTTTCAACGGCCACCTTCGAGGGTTTGTCTCCGCCAATCATTTTGGCTATTTCGTCCACGCGCTCCGCTTCCGAAAGCAACTTAACTCCGCTCATGGTTTTTCCGGCCCGGTTGTCTTTAAACACCACGTAGTGTGTTGTGGCGCGCGCAGCAATCTGCGGCAGGTGGGTTATGGCCAGCACCTGGTGCCTGGCGGCCATGGTGCGCATCAGCCGCCCAAGTTTAAAAGCCGTTTCACCAGAAACACCGGTGTCAATTTCATCGAGCACCAGCGTAGGCATTTCGGTCTTTTCGGCCATTACATACTTTATGGAGAACATAAGCCTGGCAAACTCACCGCCCGATGCCACCTGCGCCAGCGGCCGCGGGGCTATGCCCTTGTTGGCGCTGAAAAGAATATCCACCCGGTCGGCACCGGCAGGCCCCGGTTCGGTTTGCTGATGATCGACTTTTAAAACCGCATCGGGTATGGCCAGTTCTTTTAACAACCGGGTGATTTCAGAACACAACGTACCAAACACGGCCTGTCGCTTTTTGCTGAGGTCGGCCCCGGTCTTTTTCAAAACCGATGCAGCTTGTTCGTATGCCTCTTTGCTTCGTTTTAGTTCATCATCCAGGTTGGCAGTAAGGCTGGCTTTGCGCTGAAGTTCCTGCTGCAAGGCAAGCAACCCGGCAACGGTGTTTACCCGGTGCTTTTTCTGGAGCCGGTAAATCATGTCGAGGCGGTCGGTAACAAACGCTGCCCGCTCCGGGTCAACCTCCACGCGGGCTTCTTCGCGTTCCAAATCATCCGATAGATCCGTTAGTTCAGCCGAAAGACCCTGAAGGCGTTCCGCTAATTTTTTATACGTTTCAGCATACGAAGCTATGCCATGCAGGTGCTGGCGCGCTTCCTTTAGTAGTTGCTCTGCGGCCGTTTCCGATCGCGAAAGGATTTCGAGCACGGCCCGCAACCGTTCTTTAATCTCTTCCGCATGCTGAATTACCTTTGCTTCGTTCTCAAGGTTCTCCTGCTCCCCTTCTTCCAATGCTGCTTTCACCAGTTCATCAAGCTGAAAGGTTACATAGTCAGCCTCCTGCTGCAGTATTGTTACCTGTGCCTCGAGCTGTTCGAGCGCATCTTTTTTTTGCTGGTAGTCACCCCAGGCTTCTTCATAGGTTTGCAGCAACGCCTCGTTGCCGGCAAAGGCATCAATCAGCTTAAGCTGGAATGCATTGCGGCCCAGCTCCAGTGTTTCGTGCTGGGAGTGGATATCCATCAAGCGGCTGCCCAGTTTTTTGAGTACATCCAGGGTAACGGGTGTGTCGTTGATAAAGGCACGCGACTTTCCTCCGGGGCTGATTTCTCTCCGGATAACGGTTTGATCATCGTAGTCGAGGTTCTCGTCCTTAAAAAAACGCTGAAGCCGATAGGGTTTGATGTCGAACACGCCTTCGGTGATGCATTTTTCATTTTCATCCCACAGCACTTTGGTATCGGCCCGGTTGCCGGTAAGCAGGCCGATGGCGCCCAGCATAATGGACTTGCCTGCACCGGTTTCACCGGTAATTACATTCAGGTTTGCGGAGGGCGCCAGTTCGAGGTGGCGGATAAGTGCATAATTCTTTATGGTAAGGTGCAGCAGCATCGGGATACAAATTAGCAGTAAAATGCAACGGGTTGCGCATGCAAAGCGAAAAAACTGCCGGGAACGGATTTACCTGATTATTTTTTCATACCCCGACTGGTTGGAGGGGTCCATCGCGATAATCAAATCGTAGGCCTCGCGCCTTACGGGCAGGGCGCCATCCGAAAAAATGTTGGCAAGTTCCTTCGCCTTGGCATCGAAAAAGGAAATGACGATGATGGCGTTGGGGTTGATGTCGCGGGCTTTTTTTACATCCTTAAGGCATTTTGTAATAATCTCCCGGCTTTGGTCGGGCGTCTTCTCGAAGGTATCGAGGGCCAGGCGGTGGTAGCGGTACATCGCCCTGCGGATATCCACAAACTGCGGATTGATGTAATTCTCCACCAGCCAGTAGCGGTTGCGGATGCTGCCCATGGGCTGCCAGCCCGAGCGGTTGGAAGCCTGCGCATTATTCACCACCTGCAGTGCCCGCTGAAAGTTGGCATTGCCGCCCAGTTCGCTGAACGTATCGTTATCAATGCCGATAATTATGTAGGCATAAAAGGCCAGCATGGAGGTAATGTTGCTGGTAAACGTGTTGTCGTTGTATTCCAGCGGCTGCGATTCAAGGTATTCAAAATCCCAGTCGCGGTC
>JAGUUF010000231.1 GCA_020063545.1 Cytophagales bacterium | reverse complement strand
CTTGTTGGTGCCGTGCTGCCCAACTTTTCCGATGCCTTCCGAAGGATGCTCGTTTCGGAGGTACATATGGAGCACGCCACCCGGCAGCGGGCAGAAAATGCTTTTCTCAAAGAAGAAGTTTTCAATACGCGGCATCGTACAGGCATCATGATTTTTGTTTCGTTTTTTGAACACGAAGTAATTGTCATGGCCGACCGGGGCATCAGTAAAGTGGTTGAACAGAAGGTTTGGGATAAAATTGTGCGCGATCTTACCGACAGCATCCGTAAACGGAAAATCACCGAGGGCATTGAAGCGGCTATAAAACAATGCGGTGAGATATTGCTGGAGAAAGGCTTTAAGAAAACCAGCGATGATGTAAACGAATTGCGCGATGACTTACGGATTAACTAACCCGTCAAAAGAATGAGACGAATACTTGCCGTAGCCTCACTGATTTTTATTACGGGTTTGTTGTTTGCCCAGCGGGCGGTGCCGGAATTATGGGGCATGCGCGTACACGATGAAGCCCAAGTGCTTTCGCAGCAGACCGTTCAACAACTTGAAGCGCAAATCAAGCAATACGAAGACTCCACCTCCAACCAGATTGCCATCCTGATCATCCCATCGCTCAATGGCGAAGTGCTGGAAGAATATGCGTTGCGCGTGGCAGAGTACTGGAAACTGGGGCAGAAAGACAAAGACAATGGCGTGTTGCTGTTAATTGCCGTTGAAGATCGTGCCGTGCGGATTGAAGTGGGCTACGGCCTGGAAGGCGTGCTGCCCGATGCGGTGTGTAACCGAATCATCCGCAACGAACTGATTCCGAATTTCAGGCGCAACGATTTTGATGCCGGGGTATTGGCGGCAATTACCGCTATAACACAGGCAATTGGCGGAGAATATGCAAGTGATGATGGCGATGGAAATGAATTTGGAGCAACCTGGAAAGAACGCGCACTGGTTAGTGTGTTTGTTTTTACCATCCTTGGCATTTTTACATTTATCGGGCTTAAAATCAAGGGCTCGCAGGCGTGGTCTCTTTACGTGTTCCTGATTCCGTTCTATGCCGCTTTTCCGGGAGCAATTTTTGGTTTCGGAGCCGGTATTCCGATATTGATTGCCTACATTATTCTGTGGCCTTTGGCTAAGATGTATTTTAAACGCAGGGGATGGGACACCCTGCAAAGTAGTGGCGGCAGTTCTTCGCGAGGTGGCGGTTGGTTTTCAGGTGGAGGAGGCTGGTCATCAGGTGGAGGTGGTTTTTCTGGCGGTGGCGGAAGTTTTGGCGGGGGAGGCAGCAGTGGTCGCTGGTAAGCCTTACGGAAAGATATTACGTGTTGTCAATCTTGATTAGTGAATTGGGTTATTTTTGCCTTTCGTTTTTAACCCATGCGGATGAAAAAAGATATTCTCGTTTTTAGCCTAATCGAAAAAGAAAAGAAGCGCCAGCAGGAAGGCATTGAACTGATCGCTTCCGAAAATTTTACTTCGCCCCAGGTAATGAAGGCCATGGGCACCGTACTCACCAACAAGTATGCTGAAGGTTTGCCGGGTAAACGCTACTATGGAGGCTGCGAAGTGGTAGATGAGATTGAACAACTGGCTATTGACCGCGCTAAAGAATTATTTAATGCCGACTGGGCCAACGTGCAACCCCACTCAGGTGCCCAGGCCAACGCAGCCGTAATGCTGGCCTGCCTTAAACCGGGCGATAAAATTCTGGGCTTCGACCTGTCGCATGGCGGCCACCTTACGCACGGATCGCCTGTAAATTTTTCGGGCAAACTTTACCAGCCTTCATTTTACGGAGTGGAGGAATCCACCGGGCGTATAGATTTTGATAAGGTAATTGAAACGGCAAAACGCGAAAAGCCGAAACTGATCATCTGCGGGGCATCGGCATACAGCCGCGACTGGGACTATAAAAAACTTCGCCAGGCTGCCGATGCGGTTGGTGCTTTGCTGCTGGCTGATATTGCTCACCCGGCAGGTTTAATTGCACGAGGGTTGTTGAACGATCCAATGGAGTACTGTCACATCGTAACTACCACCACGCATAAAACCTTGCGCGGCCCGCGCGGGGGAATGATATTAGTCGGTAGAAATTTCGATAACCCCTGGGGGCTTAAAACTCCGAAAGGGGAGATCAGGAAAATGACCTCCATCCTGGATTCCGGAGTCTTTCCGGGCACGCAAGGCGGCCCCCTTGAACATGTTATTGCTGCCAAAGCGGTAGCATTTGAAGAGGCCCTCTCTGATGATTACTTCAGGTATGTGGTGCAGGTTGTAAAGAATGCCAGGGCAATGGCCGATGCCTTTGTTAAAAAAGGCTACAAAATTATCTCAGGCGGTACCGACAACCACCTGATGCTGATCGACCTGCGTTCAAAAAACCTTACCGGAAAAAAGGCAGAAGAGGCATTAATACAGGCCGACATCACGATTAACAAAAACATGGTCCCGTTTGATACCCAATCGCCTATGGTAACTTCGGGCATGCGCATCGGCACCCCGGCCATCACCACGCGTGGCATGAAAGAAAAGGACGTGGTTAAAATTGTTGACCTGATTGATGAGGTATTGCAGGCACCCGATGATGCCGATAACCTGAAAGCAGTGCGGAAAAAAGTTCATGCCTTTACGAGGAAATTCCCGTTGTACACGTAAGCGATGAGTGAAGAAAAGGAGATGACCTTTCTGGACCACCTGGAAGAATTAAGGTGGCACATTATCCGTTCGCTGTTTGCGGTAATTATTATCACCATTGCTGCGTTCATCATGGCGCCCTGGATTTTCCAGAACATCATCTTTGCGCCAGCCCGGCCCGATTTTATTTTTTACGACTGGATGTGCGCCCTGGGCAAACTGGTTGGCAATGAAGAAACCCTTTGCGTAAGCGAAATCCCGTTTAAAATCCAAAGCCGCTACATGACAGGGCAGTTCACCATGCATATAACCGCATCGCTGGTAATCGGGTTGGTTGCGGCCTTTCCGTATGTGGCGTGGGAAATCTGGCGGTTTGTAAAGCCCGGCCTGATGAAAAAAGAACGAAGCTATTCCCGCGGGGCTGTTTTCTTTATTTCGTTGCTGTTTTTCATGGGGGTCTCATTCGGATACTTCATCATGAGCCCGCTGGCCGTATATTTTCTGTCCACCTACCAGATCAGCGACATGATTGTAAACGAGTTTGACATCACCTCCTATGTCTCCACCATTGTTACTCTGGTTTTTGGCAGCGGACTTCTCTTCCAGTTACCCATTGTGGTTTACTTTTTAACCAAGGTGGGCATCCTTACGCCAACCTTTATGAGAAAATACCGCAAACACGCCATTGTGATTATCCTCATTGTTGCCGCCATTGTTACCCCGCCCGATCCGTTCAGCCAAACGATGATTGGCATTCCCTTGTACCTGCTCTACGAGTTCAGTATCTTAATCTCGGCTTATGTAGTGCGCCAGCAGGAGAAAGAAGAGAAACTAAACGAACAGGCAACATGATTATCGCAACAGGCAGCGATCACGCAGGTTTCGACCACAAGGAAGCTCTCAAAAAGTGGCTTCAGGCAAACGGTCATACCGTGCGCGATTTTGGTACACACAATCCCGAATCAACCGATTACCCGGATTATGCCCACCCGGTGGCTTCAGCGGTGGAAAGAAAAGAAGCAGACCTTGGCTTATTGATTTGCGGCAGCGCAAACGGTATGGCCATCACCGCCAATAAACACCAGGGCATTCGGGCCGCGCTATGCTGGAATGAGGAAGTGGCCGCCCTTGCCCGCCAGCACAACAACGCCAACATTGTTTGCATTCCTGCACGGTTTACTACCTATGCCCAGGCCGAAAAAATACTTGAACAGTTTTTGAAAGCTTCGTTTGAAGGCGGCCGCCATGAACGCAGGGTGGAAAAAATCAGTTGCTGACTGCCACCCAATATCCATCGGCTGATGGTTTATAGCGAACAGAAAGTGCTGGTATCCGGTTGAAAAACGGCTGCATCCGGTTTTCAGGGTCAATAATTACCTGCGGGGGGTCAATGCTGAAAAGTTTATTCACCAGCAACACAGGCTGGTACTCGTCCGGGTTTTCGAAGATCACCCTGCTGAGTTCCCAGTTAAAAAACGGTGGCGCTAACTGGTTGTTAAGCCAGGTGCCAGGGTCATTGCCGAGTACAAGCACTTTTCGTCCGTTGACCGGGTATGATGGCGGGGGTACCCGCAGGTGTGACCACCTAGCAGGTAATATCTCGTAACGCGAAAGATAACCGGTAGCAGTAACCCCCAATACAAAAATCCAGGCATTAAGTTCGGCATACGTTCTTCGCCTGATGAGAAGAAAGAAATGGGTAAGCAAAAAGCTAACGGCCGGCACAACGGGCAATAATGTTTGTGCACGCAAATCGGGCGAAAGCCAGGCATGACTAAGGGCGAAAACAAACCACAGAAACATGGCCTGCAGCAATTGCGACTGGTATTTGGTTAGCCGTGCATTACGATTGAGAACAAAAAGCGACAGCACCAGGTAAACGATGGGTATGCTGCATAGGATAAGCAGGGTGTTAACCGACAGCAGCGAAGACCTGCCAAGCGAAAAATTAAAAAGGTAATACCGCTGTACCAGGTCAGCGTGGCCGTCAGCCATATAATAAATGGTAAACAGCAGCATGTGGGGCAGTAAAAAGCCAAAGCACAAAAGCATGTATTGACGAACACTGCTTCGGGTAAACAGGATAAGCAAAACAATAACAGCCGGCAAAAAAAAGATGTACGAAAAAGTAAACAGGGAAGAAAAAGCAAGGTAAAGCCCCATGTTAATTACCGTTTCATCGCGCTGTTCCCTGAACTCGATTTGTTTGAACAGGTTATTGAGGGCAAGCAACAATAGTCCGAAAGCCGCCAGGTCGGCCGTGAGTGAAACGACATCGAATGCTGCCAGCGTTAAAACAGAAAATATCAGCGAAGGAACATAGGTGTTTTCCGTAAAGGCTTTCTTTTCAATGAAGAGCATGCTGATGAATGCACTTTGCAGGAAAAGGATGATAAAGGCAGCAATATGCCGGGCGGTGAGCGATCGGCCAAACAGCCAGTCGCAAGCACCGTAAAACCACGAAGCCAGTGGCGGGGTATGGTCAATCAGTTCCGTGTAGGGCATAAATCCTTCCAAAACCTTTTCGCCCACAACAATGCCTTTCAGTTCAACGATGGTAAGAAACGGAAGGTCAACCAACTGGGGCACATACAAGATACCCAGCAACACAAAAAGGCCGAGCAGCCGGTAGGGGTCGTTAATGCGGAAATAGCGAATCATGAATTACTACGCTGAAAAATAGAAAGGAATAGGCAGGCAGAAAAATGCTCATTTCGTAAGCGTGCCTAAGCGTGTTTGGTATTTGGTAGCCGATAAGGCATATTTGCTTCATGGCCGGCACCACCAGGCAACAAAAATTCGCAAAACTTATCCTGAAGGAAATCAGCGATATTTTTCAGCGCGACAAACGCGGCATTTTGGGCAACGCGTTCATTACCGTTGCCGATGTACGTGTAAGCCCGGATCTAAGTGTTGCCAGAATTTATATCAGCATGATGCTTGAAAAAGATAAGAAGGCCGTGCTGGATAAGCTGAACACACACAAAAAGGAAATACGGAAAGCCCTGGGCGATCGCATCAGAAACCAGGCCCGGATAGTGCCGGAATTGATTTTTATCCTGGATGAAATTGAGGAAAATGCAGCCCGGCTTGATACACTCATTAAAAGCCTGAACATCCCTCCCGCAACCGATTAAGGACATGAACTTTCCGCTGTTTGTCGCAGGGCGTTACCTTGTATCCAGGCGAAAGAAAAATTTTATCAACATCATTTCCCTGCTTTCGCTGGCAGGAGTTGCCTTCAGTACGGCCGCGCTCATTATTGTGCTCTCCATCTTTAACGGGCTGGAAGATTTGCTACGTTCGCTTAACAACGCGTTCGACCCGGAGATTAAAATTGAGGCCAGCCGGGGTAAGTCGTTTGCGGTAAATGACTCGTTGTTACAAACCATTAAACAGATATCGGGTATTGAAACCGTTACCGAAGTAATAGAAGACTACGCCTATTTGCGTTACCGCGATGCCAACCAGGTAGTTACCATGAAGGGCGTGAGTGATGATTTTCTGAAAGAACACCGCATTGACGATAAAATTGTAGCGGGCCGGTTACGGCTCAACGAAGGCGATGTGCCGTATGCCATAATCGGGCGGGGCATCCAGTACAACCTGTCGGTAGCGGTTGACGATAACCAGTTTGCCCTGCAGGTTTATTACATCAACAATGTAAAGCCGGGTACACTCGATCCATCAAAGCTGTACACGCGCAAAACGATTTTTGCAGGCTCCGTCTTTTCAATTGTTCAGAACTTTGACGAGAACTATATTATTGTGCCGCTCGCGTTTGCCAACGATTTGCTGAACATGGGCGATAAGCGAACGGCACTTGAAATAAAAACAAAAAAAGGAGCAGATGCATCAGCCGTACACCGCCAACTTAAATCGTTGCTCGGTACTGATTTCCAGGTGTTAAACCACGAAGAACAACACCGCGATTTATACCGCCTGCTGAAAATGGAGAAACTCTTTACATTCCTGGCCTTTGCGGTATTGCTGGCCATCAGTTCGGTAAACATATTTTTCACACTGATGATGCTGGCTATTGATAAGAAAAAAGATATTTCGGTGTTGGCGGCAATGGGCGCAAGCCACAACGTAATCAGGCGGATTTTTCTTACCGAGGGGGCCATCATTGCTTCGCTGGGTGCTTTTATAGGGCTTGTTTTTGGAGGCATTTTCTGCTGGCTTCAGTTGGAATACGGAATTATTTCCATGGGCATGGAAACTTCGGTAACGAAAGGCTACCCGGTTAAAGTAGTTCCCATGGATTTTGTAAACACCCTGCTGGTGGTGTCGGTACTTACTTTTCTCATTTCCTGGCGGCCGGCCGTGCTTGCCGCGCGGTTTGCATCGGTGCAAAACCTGTAACCGCTGGCATAAATAGCCTTGAAAAAGGCATTATGCTAAGCGTAAAATTCTTAATTTGGATGTTCCGTTTTCTGCAAGGTGCGGAAACCGGGCTGCCCCATGAAGGTTTCAGCATCACAACCCTTCCAGATTATCTACTCGCTGTTTGTGCACGAGTACCTGGGCTACCTGTTTGAGTCCTACATTGTGCACCTTGACGAAAAAGGCCGGCTTACCTACCAGCATCAGAACATATCGGCAAAGAACGCCCGCGAGTTTGCCAAAGGCCTCGATGAACGCGACTTTGAGCTCATCCGGGTAATGGACATGATGCAGCAGGATGCCGTTGCAAAAAAGTTTACCGGCAAGCCCATTAAAGCCGAGGAGTTTTATCCCAAAGTTTATCATAAAACAAAAGGCAATGAGCCGCTGCAGCTTGAAATTGAGCGCTACCTGGAAGAAAAACGGGCAGAGGTATTGGCAAACCTGAAAGGAAAATTGCTGTTTGAAATGGGCAATGACGGAGAGCCCACGCACCGCAGGATTGATGTACAG
Source organism: Cytophagales bacterium (assembly GCA_020063545.1). GTDB lineage: Bacteria > Bacteroidota > Bacteroidia > Cytophagales > Cyclobacteriaceae > UBA2336. Next base: position 3,486 of record JAGUUF010000231.1, on the reverse strand, counting down.
GATGAGCGCGCCACCATCCAGTTTCATTTTATGCGAAGTGCGGAAGGAACCAATTACTACCCCACTATTTTTCATCACGGCAAAAAACTTGATCTTCCCAACCCTTCGGCTTACCTGGTTTGTAAAAACCCTGCCTGGATGGTGCTGAACGGGAAACTGTACGGCTTTGAAAAACCCGTTGACGGTAAAAAACTGCTTCCTTTTCTCACCAAAAAATTCATTGTTATTCCAAAAAACCTGGAGGAAACGTATTACGATAAGTTCGTTGCCCCGCTTATTCAATCCTTCGATGACATTGAAGCCAAAGGGTTTGAGATTAATAAAAGTGAGTATGATCCAAAGCCGGTACTAACCCTGTACGAACTGCAAACCAATCAGAAGCAGACGGCCTTGTTTGCCGATGGCCGGTTGCAGGAAGAAGACAAAAGTGATGAATCGGGAAAAATTGTGTTCGACCTGTCTTTTAAATACGGTAAGCACAAGTTTCAGGGAAGAAACCGCGTACCGGTAAGTGTCACCATCGAGCATCTTGGTCAGGATTACATTTTCCATCGCGTTACGCGCAAGCAAGACATCGAGAAGAGTTTTCTGGCCACGTTGCAAAAATTGGGATTGGTGATGAAAGATTTTCAGGCGACTATTCCCAAATCCGAAGCATTCTCCTGGCTCAATGAAAACCGCGTTAACCTGCTTAACCTTGGTTTTGAAGTAAGCCAGCCGCAAAACCACGACAAGAAATATTTTGTAGGCAAAGCGGTAATTGAAGTTGAAGTAAAAGAAAACATCGACTGGTTTGATATCCATGCGAAAATCCGGTTTGGCGAATTTGAAATCCCCTTTAAGGAGTTGCGGAAACTCATCCTGAAAAAGAAAGTTGAGTTTAAACTGCCCAACGGGGAAATTGCCATCATACCGGAAGCCTGGCTTACCAAATATGCCGACCTGTTTGCCCTGAGCGAAGCGGAAGGAAAAAATGAAAAACCGGTATTGCGTAAACACCACCTTAACCTGGTAAAAGAGCTGGAAGAAGGAAACCTGGCGAAAGTGCACATCAGCGAAAAATTGCGATCCCTGGCTTCTTTCAGTGGTATTAAAAACTATCCTATACCTGAAGGGTTTAAGGGCGAATTGCGCCCCTACCAAAAAGCCGGGTATAACTGGCTGCGCTTTTTAAACGAATACAAACTTGGAGGCTGCCTGGCCGATGACATGGGCTTGGGTAAAACCGTGCAGACGCTGGCCTTGCTGCTTTCAGAAAAAGAAGAAGGCAGGGGAACTTCGCTGCTCATCATGCCAACTTCACTGGTGTATAACTGGGAGATGGAAGCATCGCGGTTTGCGCCCGGGCTCCGGGTGCTGAATTACACCGGCACGTTGCGCAATAAAGAGATAAAGCGCTTTGAAAACTATGATGTGGTGCTTACCTCGTATGGCATTACGCGCCTGGATATTGAACTGCTGAAGCAATTTTACTTTAACTACATCATCCTCGATGAATCGCAGGTGATAAAAAATCCGTCATCCAACATAGCCAAAGCGGTACGCGAACTTAAATCGAGGTTTAAACTGGTGCTCACCGGAACGCCCCTGGAAAACACCACCATGGATTTGTGGTCGCAAATGAGTTTTGTTAACCCGGGCATCCTGGGGCCGCAGAGTTATTTCCGGAACGAGTACCAGTTGCCCATCGAAAAAAAGGGTGATGAGGCAAAATCGAAAAAGCTCAACGCCATCATTAAGCCGTTTGTGCTGCGCAGGCACAAATCGCAGGTGCTTACGGAACTGCCCGAAAAGGTGGAATACGTGCAATACTCGGTAATGGCACCCGAACAGGAGAAGCGTTACGAGGAAGTGAAATCGTATTATCGGGGAAGGATACTGGACCTTATCGATCGGGAGGGCATGAGCAACAGCCGGTTTATGATCCTGGAAGGATTAACAAAGCTGCGGCAGCTGGCCAACCACCCGCGCATGGTTGAACCGTCTTATTCGGGCGATTCGGGTAAGTTCGAAGACATTACCCACATGCTGGGGAATGCCATGGCCGAAGGGCACAAGGTATTGGTGTTTAGCCAGTTTGTAAAACACCTGGAACTGCTGCGCCAGCACCTGAAAGCAACTAAAGTTGATTTTACCTACCTGGACGGCAGCAGCATTGACCGGAAGGAACAGGTTGAGCGGTTCAATAAAGACCCGAAGGTGCAGGCATTTCTTATTTCCATTAAAGCGGGCGGTCTTGGCCTTAACCTTACGGAGGCCGATTATGTGTTTATTCTTGACCCGTGGTGGAACCCGGCCGTAGAAGCCCAGGCAGTTGATCGCGCACACCGCATTGGCCAGAAGAAGAAAGTATTTACCTACAAGTTTATTACCCGCAATACTGTTGAAGAGAAAATCCTTACCCTACAGCAAAAAAAGTTAAAACTTACCAGCGAATTGATAACCTCTGAAGAAAGCATTATGAAACAGCTGACCCGCGAGGATATTGCCCAGATGCTTGCTTAAGGTGGCGCGTCTTCCACCGGTTGTGCGACCACAGCCAGTCGGCCGGGTTTTCGCAGATTACACGCTCAACTTCTCGTATGTAATTTGTTAATACAACTTCCGAATCGGGGGCGTAAGGCGGTTCGGCTATTTTAACAAGGGTGCAAGAATAGTACCCGCGTTTAATTCGCTTAACCGATCCGTACAATGCCGGGTATTGCATAAGCGTTGCCATCTGTTGGCTTCCTGTAAAGAAAACGGTTGGCTGGTTTAAAAACGTGGCTTCATATTTTTTGTCTTGCTTCCGACCGGGGTATTGGTCGGCAACAATGGCCACTCCGCGAACAATGTGTTTGCGTTTGGCAAGTTCACGCGCCACTTCGTTCCGCTTTATCGGGTGGCCGCCAAAGCGTGTGCGGCACGTTTGCATCAGTCGGTTGGTTAGCCGGTTATGGATGGGCTGGTAAACAAAATCAATGGGCACGCCAAGCCACAGGTTACCTGCCGCCAGCAGCCACTCCCAGTTAAACTGGTGAGACGAAAGAATAAGAACCGAAAGGGTATTGCCGGTGTAGTGGGATAGAAGTTCAGGATTGGTGTAGTGCATTCGCGATTTCAGTTCTTCTGCTTCGATGGTGAGTAGTTTTAAGGTTTCTACCACATAGTCGCATAAGTTCCGGTAGAACTGCCTGGCAATTACCCTTCGCTCGGCAACGGATTTACCCGGGAATGCATGGCGGAGATTTTTTTCAACCAGCCTGCGCCTGTACCGCACAATATAGTAGGTGAAGAGGTAGAGGCAATCGGAAATCCGGTACAGAACCGGGAAAGGCAGCCGCGATAAAATTGAAAGAAAGAACATGAACTGCAATGCGGTAAAAAGGCCAAGTTAGCAACTATTCTTATTTTTGCCCGGCACCCCGTATGCAGCACAACGTAGTAGTAATAACAGGTGGCAGCTCCGGAATCGGAAAGGCGCTGGCTTTTGAATTCGGAAAGCAG
>JAGUUF010000128.1 GCA_020063545.1 Cytophagales bacterium | reverse complement strand
GACATCATTTATATACCATGATGACCGAGTTTATACTGGAGAAATTATAACGGATGGATGATCCGAAAAAGTGGAACCGGTATTTCATCGCCATTGTTTTGCCTGAACCTTTTGCCGAAGATGCACTAAAACTGAAAGAACACTTTCGCGATACCTATGGCAGCAAGGCAGCGTTAAGGTCGCCACCGCATATAACACTGCACATGCCGTTTCAATGGCGGGCCGACAGGGAAGCAATACTGATTGAAAAGTTGCAAAATTTCTGTGCATCGTGTAAACGGGTTCAGGTAAATCTGAAGCATTTCGGCTGCTTTTTACCGCGCGTTATTTTTATTGATGTGGAAAAAACACCAGCATTGACAGACCTGCATAATCAACTGATGCAATTTTGCCGACAGGAACTGAACCTGTTTAACGCCACCCATAAGGGCAATCCGTTTAACCCGCACGTAACCCTGGCTTTTCGCGACTTGAAAAAAGCCGCCTTCGCACTTGCCTGGAAGGAGTTTAAAGAGAGGAAACTGGAAGGCAGTTTCATTGCCGACCGGGTAGCGCTGCTCAGGCATAGTGGAAAAGTGTGGGAGGTATTACATCAGTCAGCGTTGGGCAGCTGTTAAGCCTACACTTTTTGTCAACGCTTTTACCAGCCGCTGAAGATCGTGCCCCGTATTGTATATATTGGGCGACACCCGTATGGCATTGCCCCGATACGAAACAAACACCTTGTTTTTTAGAAGCATCTGTTTAGCCTTATCCATTTCTATGCCATCCGGTAAGCGGATTCCAAACAGGTGGCCGCCCCGCCAGGGTTCATCCTCAATCCGGTAACCCAGCGTTGTCAGCGATTCGATAGCCGGAGCACTTAACTGGCGGCAATACTCCTGGATTCGTTCAACGCCCCAGTTGTTAAGTTGCTGAACCGCTTTCAGCAGCATGGGCACCAGGATAAAGTTGCTGTGCTCGCCAACTTCGTAGCGAAGCGCGCCCGCCTGGTACGTGTCTTTGTAATTCACCAGCCCCGCAAAATCTTCGCTGGCGCTGCGGTTTATCCAGTTTTCTTCTACCGGCCTGCCGTTGTCGAAAGCTTCTCCGTAATACGCCAACCCGATGGAATAGGGGCCAAGAAGCCATTTGTACCCGGCACAAATAAGCGCATCGGGCTGAATGGTTTGCACATCAAACGGCATGGCCCCGACAGATTGTGTGCCATCAACAATTAGTAAAGCGCCAACATCGCGCGTGCGTTTACGAATAGCTTCAAGATTGAATTTTGTTCCGTCAGCCCAGTGTACATGCCCGATGGCCACCGCCCGGGTTTTTGTATTGATGGCCTCCAGCATACGTTCGTTCCATTGCTTGCCTCGGTTGATGTACCCATCCGGTGGCGACACGATTTTTACTTCGGCAGCGGTTTCATCGCACAGGCTTTTCCACGGGTAATAGTTGCTGGGAAATTGCTCGGCTGCTACAATAATATGTTCGCCCCGTTGTACGGGCAGGTTTTTAACAACATTGGCCATTCCATACGATACAGACGGAATGATAACGATGCGCCTGGGCTCAGGCGCATGGATTAACTGAGCGTAAGCGGTGCGCAGCAATTCTGTATCGTAAAAAAAATCCTCTGTGGTTATAGTGGAGGGATTTCTCTTTTTCCGGAGTCCGCGGATGCCCGCCTTCTCCACGCTTTTTAAAAGAGGCGACATGTACGCGCAGTTCAGGTAAGCAAGGTTAGGCGGAAGGGTGAATTTGTTGCGTTTGGTAGTTAACATCTGCTTCAGGTTAATGGTTGCAAGGTAAAGAATCCTTAGAAGTACGAGCAGCAATTAGCCATGTGCATTTCTTCCATTTTGTTAATGAAGTGATTAAGTTTACTGTATGCCCATGTTATTATGAACCTGCGGAATTGCTGGCTGACAATAATAGGATTGCTGCCGGCAACAGTTGTATTGGCTCAAATACCACCTCCTCAATTCGAAACAATTGATGTAGAAAGCGGACTATCGCAGAATTCAGTTTACGCAATCTATCAGGACAGAAGAGGATTTATGTGGTTTGGTACTGCCGATGGATTAAATCGGTTTGACGGAGAGCGGATTCGTGTATTTAAATCACCAAACCAGTTAATTGCAAATTCAAATGTAATTCGGGGTGCCATTGCGGAAGACCATAAGGGAAGAATTTGGTACACCAATGAAACAGGAATTTATCGTGTAAATCCAATTTCGGAACGCGTAGAAAAGGTGGTTAATTTCATTGATTCGGCCCGATTGGGGTTTGTATATTACGCCCAACTTCATCTGGATGAAAAGGAAAATATCTGGTTGCTGAATCCGCAGATCGGCCTTTTAAAATACATGATTGAATCAAACACATTCAATCGGTTCAACTTCCCTCAGGAAATTGGCGAAGAAGAATATCCCGTATCCTCTGAAGTAATTGATAATCATATCTATTTTCAGTTTCCTGGCCGAAAGGGCAACCTGAAGTTTGATTTGAAGACGTTGGAGTATTCATGGGTTTTTTCAGAATTCGAAAACCTGAAAATAAAGAAGAGCAATAACGGATTATTCTTAATCCAGCCAGGAAAAATGTACTTGTACGAGTCATCAACAAGAGAAATTAAAAGCATTAAGATAAACTTTAATGGATTAGTAACGGATCTGATTGAAGACTGGGAAGATCGGATTTGGATAGCTTCAGACAATGGAGTGTGGCTCTTCTCCAGGGCTGACAACCGGCTTATTCATTATAAGAATGATTATTCACGCATCAAAACGCTCCCGGCTGATTTTACCAAAACATTATTTATTGATGCTACTTCCAATTTGTGGATTGGAACAGATGGTGGCGGGGTGGCAAAACTTGACCTGAAACCAGGCCGGTTTAATTTATTTCCGACAGATAAGAGTAACTATCCCATGTTGACTAATTATTTCATCCGATGCTTCTTTGAAGATGACAGGAACAGGATTTGGGTGGGAACGCACTATCATGGTTTCTTCATATTCGATCCAAAAGACGGCTCGATAAAAAGCTATCAGCATTCGCCAACAAATGAGAAATCATTGCCATCAAATTCAGTTGGTGCGATTTATCAGACCCGAAATGGGGTAATGTTGGTTGGTCATGATAAAGGGGTTTCGATTTTCGATGAGTATAACAAGCAGTTTATGCCGGTGTTCATCAAACCTCATACTGACATTAAAGAATCAACGAATCCACTGTATCAGATCTATGAATTGAAGAATGGAGAGCTACTGATTGCAACCTTTTTTGCCGCATACAAAATTCACAGGAGTGCAAGGGGTGTTTACCAGGGGGAGAATTGGAAAAGCCTGACAGGGAATGTAATGGGATTTCATCAAGATGTCAACGGAACCTACTGGGTGGCTACGCAAGTCGGAGGATTATTCAAGGTTGAAGAGAAAGACTCCTCGATAATTGATGTACCCTGTTTTTTTGCCCGAACCAATCTTCGCAGTATTCATGCCGATGAACGTGATCCTGAAATTCTTTGGCTGGCATCAGGCTCAGGACTTATCCGATTTAACATGCGTACTTATGAATACAAAATTTATGACGAGCAAGCGGGTATTCCAGGTGGTTTTGTATATGGCGTGGTGGAAGACGCCAATCACAATTTTTGGCTGAGTACCAACGCAGGACTTTGCTTTTTCAACAGGCAAACAGAATCATTTCAAACCTTTACAGCTAAGGATGGTCTTCAAAGCAATGAATTCAATACAGGCGCTTTTTATAAAGGAAGGTCGGGCACCATTTATTTCGGAGGAATCAAGGGATTTAACTGGTTTAGCACAGGGGCTGAACGTAATTCGTATCCACCCCCCCGGTCGGATATTGTTTCAATTCTTGCCAATGAACTTCATATAATGAATGACAGCACAATCTTTATTAACAGGAATCTCACCCTTCCCTATCATCAAAACGACATTTCATTTGAATTTGCTGTGTTCGACTACACCAGGCCTGAAGCAAATAGGATTCGCTACCGGTTGGAAAACTGGGACAAGGATTGGGTAACTACATTTTCTAAGTCGGCCCGATATGCCAACCTCCCTCCGGGCAACTATATGCTTCGTGTCAAAGCTTCCAATGCCGGGGATAATTGGGGGGAGGAGTCCTTGGTTAATATTACAATCAAAGCCCCCTTCTGGAGGACAAATTGGTTTTATGGGACAATGGTATTGCTCCTGTTTGGAGCAGTAGTCGGGGTAACCAGAATGATTGCGCAGCGCAAGCTTCAGCGAAGGCTGCTGGAGCTTGAAAAACACCAGGCTGTGCTGCAGGAACGTGAACGGATAAGCAAAGATATTCACGATGATCTGGGCACCGGCCTTTCAAAAATTTCTATACTTAGCGAACTTGCAAAGCAACCTCATGGTGAAGAATTCACCTCACGTCAGCTGGATAAAATTTCACAGGCTTCACATGAGCTAATCGACAACCTTGGTGAACTGATTTGGTCGCACGCGCCAGCGAATGATAGCCTGCAAAAACTTTTCTGGTATATCCGCGAACACCTTTCTCCCGTATTTGAGGGAACCGACATTAAATTCTCAATTACTTTTCCTGAATTGAAGAAGGATAGGGACGTTCCGGCCGAATGGAGAAGGAACATTTTTTTGGTTACGAAAGAAGCGCTACATAATGTGCTGAAACATGCGAATGCATCTGTTGTAAGTTTGAACTTCTCAATACAGAACGAAAAGTTGATAATGGTGGTAACGGACAATGGAATAGGCTTTGATGTGAAGATGGAAGTCGCTGCCGGTTATGGGTTAACCAATATTCGTAAACGAATAAAGGATTGTGGGGGCACTGTGCACCTGGCCAGTATTGTTGGTGAAGGCACTACTTTGCAAGTAGACGTTCCGTTAGTATGATTACTACTTTCATGCGATTGAATTTATTAGCGCTGTTCAGCACATTTCAAAAATGATCCAGGTTGCCATTGTTGAAGACATCGATGATATCCGCAAAGGACTGGCCATGATTATTAACAGCAGCGATGCCGCAGAATGTAAGCACACCTTTGCCAATGCCGAGAAAGCATTCGAAGTTCTGCAGGTTCAGCCGGTTGATGTGGCTTTAGTAGATATCAATTTACCCGGTGGTATGAACGGGATTGAATTGGTTCGCCAATTGAAACCCATTCATCCAACTATGCAATTCATGATGTGTACGGTGTATGAAGACAACGACTTGGTGTTTAAAGCGCTGAAAGTAGGGGCGACAGGTTAT